>CACWMG010000001.1:0-8267 GCA_902761975.1 Candidatus Avelusimicrobium pecoris
GGCGGGGTTACCTATTAAGCTTTCCGGGGTTGTGTAACCTGGCTACACGGTATCCCACCATTACTAACAAAAATCCCCCGGTATAGCCGGGGGATTTTTCACGAGAGCGTTTGTTATTTCTCCCGGCTTTTACGCTTCATCTCCTTCCACACGGAGAGTGCCTCTTCGGGGCTTTGCGCTTTTACGTCCCCAAATACGTGCGGGTGGCGGTAGTGCAGTTTATCATACAGGCCTTGGATGACGTCGTCAATGGAAAATAACCCCTCTTCCTTGGCTATTTGCGCGTGCAAAAGCACTTGTAAAAGGACGTCGCCCAGTTCTTCTTGCATATTGGCGGTGTCTTTCTTTTCTATGGCGGCTATTAACTCCTCGCTTTCTTCGCGCAGGTTTTTAATTAAACTTTCGTGCGTTTGTTTTTTATCCCACGGGCAACCGTTCGGGCCGCGCAAGATGGCAAAAGTTTCTACTAAATCGTCAAAATTATTTTTCATAACTCCCTCAAAAAATGATATACAATTATTATATGAAAAAATTTCCCGCTATTCTGTGTGCGTTGTTGTGTGCGGCGTTTGCCGCGCAGGCTGAAATGACCGTGGTGCGTGTGGACGGCAAAAAAGTATTTTTGGATACGTCCGAAGAAAAAACCGCACTAACCAAGGGGACGACGTTTAAAGTAATTGTATCGTCGGAAAAATTAACCAACCCCAAAACCGGTAAAAACTTGGGCGAAGTATATACCTATTCCGCCTTGGGTACCATTACCGAGGTGCAACCCCTCTACGCCATTGGCGAACTTCCACGTACGGACGGCGTAAGTGTGGGCAAAACCGCCGTGTTAGAAGAATTAAAACCGGTGTCCGCGCCGGTGGAAGCGGTGGCCCCCGTCAAAAAATCTACGCGCCCGGTAACTACGTATCAGCCCGTGGAGCAAAGCGTCATTAGCGTAACGCAAGCCGACGTAACCGCGGCGGGTGCAAACAACGTGATTACCCTTTCGGACAAGAACGAAGTAACCGTATTTACGCGCGGGGACAGCGAAAGTTTGAACGCGCAACTCACTTTTACCTTGCCCGACGGGAAAAAGGGGATTACGGTTTCCGCCGCACCGGTAAAAGCGGGGCTGGCGCAAATTTTTGTAGTGGTATATCAGCCGGCGCAAGAAAAAATTTCCACCTTGGTATTAGAAAATAAAAACGGGAAATTGGAGCAAACGGCAACGCTCCCGTATTTCGTCAAAGAACTGGGGTGTGGCAGTGCCAAAAAAGTGTGGGCCCAACGCCCGTTTGTGTTAGGAAACGCACCAGGAAATGCGCGCGAAATGGTGTTTGAGAAAAATAAATTTGTTGCTAGCGGCGCTACCTTTAATACGCGCCACAACTGGTTAGCGGGCCTCAATAATTACCCGGTAGAAAAAGCGGATGAAAATAATTTAATTTTTACTGCCTCCAACGGTACGCTACACATGCAACTGGCTAACGGCAAAACGGCCGAAAGCAAAGACCTGTTTGGCTCTACGCCACTGCGCATGAGCTATAAACAGCAACTTTTAAAGTTTTTCCCGTCTATCCAAGTATTTGGCACGCCGGGGCAAGCCAACTTGGCCGCAGTGGAAAACGGCACTAAGTTGGGGCTGTTAAGTGAAACGTTTGGCCAATACCATAACGGAAAAATCCATTTTTTGACTTACGAAAAAGGACGGTTGCAAATTACCGATACGGTAGAACTTTCGGGCGTGTTGTATGACACCGCCTGCACCGATAAAGCGGTACTAACCGCCGAAGTATTGCCCGACGGCACCAGCAGTATTGTAGAAATTTTAAAATAAAGGTAGGAGAAGTAACGTGGCACAATCAACAGAAAAAATTGACGTTTTAGACAAAGGATTTGTACGCTTAATTGATTTTATGGGCGGTGATGACCGGGCCGTGCAAGCGGCGCGGGTGTCGTTTGGGGCGGTATCCAAAGGGCCGGAACAAGATAAACGGCTCATTAAGTATTTAATGGAACACGCGCACCATACGCCATTTGAACACTGCTATTTTCAGTTTCATATTTGTTGCCCCATTTATGTGGCACGCCAATGGATGCGCCACCGCTGGGGATCTTACAACGAAGTAAGCGCCCGCTACACCGAAGTAAAAGACGAATTTTATATTCCCGCCACGTTCCGCGGGCAAGATACTAAAAATAAACAGGGTTCAGTAGCTACTTCCAGCTTAGACCAAGAGAAACTACGCAAAATTTACGAGGACAGCATTGAGGCGTCCTACGCGGCTTACCACAAACTGATTGAAGCCGGCGTAGCGCGCGAAATGGCCCGCGGCGTTTTGCCGGTGTGCCAATATACGCAATTTTATTGGAGCGTCAACGCGCGCAGTTTGTTTAACTTTTTGTGCTTACGTACCGACGCACACGCCCAGTATGAAATCCGCGTGTACGCCAACGTAATTGCTGATATCGTCAAAGAAAAAATGCCGTGGGCGTGGGAAGCGTTTGAAGCCCTTAATAAACAGCTCCCGCTCGGCGGTGCATAAGGGGATTTATGAGAGTACTGGGGATGATTATGGCCGGCGGAAAAGGCGAACGCCTTTATCCGCTCACCAAGGACCGCTCTAAACCGTCTGTTCCGTTTGGCGGGAAATACCGCATTGTGGATTTTGTACTGTCCAACTTTATAAACTCGGGTATTTTTTCGTCCTATGTGCTCGTGCAATACCTCTCCCAAAGTTTAATTGAGTACCTGCGCACTACCTGGCGTACGGAAGGGATTGTGGCCGACCACTTTTTAACCTGCGTGCCGCCGCAAATGCGCCTGGGGGAAATTTGGTACCGCGGTACGGCCGACTGCGTGCGCCAAAATATCAATTTGGTTAAAGACTTTGCACCGGACGTAGTGGCTATTTTTGGCGCGGACCATATTTACCGTATGGACGTGCGGCAGATGATTGATTTTCACGTGGCGCACAAGGCAGACGTAACCGTGGCCGCCAATACCGTGCCGCTGGCAGATGCCACCGCGTTTGGCGTACTGGGTACCAATGCCGACGGGCGTATTGTGGAGTTTAACGAAAAACCCGCTAAACCGCAGTGCATCCCCGGCGACCCGAAACACGCCTATGCCTCCATGGGCAACTACATTTTTAATACCGATACGCTTTTGCAGGTGTTGCAAAAACGCTTTGCCGATACGCCGGCGTTGGATTTTGGCAAACATATTCTGCCTAAAATTTTGACCGACTACCGCACCTATGCGTATAACTTTCAAAGCCAAAAATTGCCCGGCGGCAAACCGTACGAAGAGGCCGGCTACTGGCGTGATGTGGGGACGATTGAGTCCTTTTGGCAGACGCACATGGATTTGTTGGGCTCCAAACCAAAGTTGGATTTGGATAACCCCAAATGGCCTATCAGCACCACATTGCACCGCGTGCCGCCTACCAAATTTTTGGGCGGCAGTGTAACCAATTCGTTAATTGGGGACGGGTGTGTGATTAACCCCAAAGCCAAAATTAAAAACAGTGTCATTAGTGACAGCGTAATTATTGGCGAAGGTGTGGAACTGGACGGGTGTGTGATTATGGATAATTGCGAAATTAAGGCCGGGTGCAAACTTAAAAAAGTAATTATGGACCGCTTTAACACCATTGCCCCGCGCCAGACCATTGGGTTGGATTTGGAAAAAGATTCGCAAAAATATTATATTGATCCTTCGGGCATTATTGTATTGCCGCGCGGGAAAAATAAGTTTTAGTTTTTGCCAATTATCAACACATGCAAGCACACATTTTTTATAATACGGACGTTCCCAAATATCTGCGCCGCACGGGGCTATATGTGCGCGCGTTGGAAAAAGGACTTAAAAAACTGGCCCGGCAACATATAGAGGTAAACGTTATTTTTGTGGGTGAGCGGGAAATTCTGCGCGTGAATAAACAGTATTTGGGGCACCATTACGTAACGGATGTAATCTCATTTAATAACGAGCGTCCGCCCGTGTTACCGCCCGGCGAGGCATGGGGGTTTGGCGATATTTTTGTGTGCTACCCGGTGGCGCGCAAAAATGCTAAAAAATTTAATCACACCATTTTGCAGGAAATGATGATGTATGTAACGCATGGCGCGTTGCATTTGTCGGGCATGGACGACCACTCCCCGCAAGATAGGGCCGAAATGGACCACCAAGCCGAAAAAATTATTAAAGAAGTATTAAAATAAAAAATATGATAAACAAAAAGGTCCAACAGGGTTTTACGCTGGTTGAGCTTTTAGTAGGGGGTGCTCATCCTAAGTATTTTGGCGGCAGAGCCGTACCACAATACCAAAAAGTGGTGGATAAGGTACGGGTAAGCGAAGTTTAAATGTTTATAAATCGTTGGGAAAAGAACAACGAGACAATACTAGCTATTGGCTGTAAATTTATTTTCCCCGCCCTGTAGGCGGGGTTTTTTATGGGTAACTTATACCTTATCAAAACTAGCACTCTAAAAAGGGGGTTGACAAAAATAAAATAATTACTTATAATACTAGCAGGTAGGATTTGGGAGTGCTAAAATAAAAACATTACTCCCGACGGTAAAATCCCCCCAAGAGAGCTAAGCACCATGCGTATTTTAAAACCGGAAGTTGCCAAAGCACGTAAAGAAAAAATCTTGCGTTGGGTAGTACAACAATATGTGGAAACCCGCCGCCCGGTCGGCTCGCAAATGATTGCCGACGGCGTTTTAAAGGATGTTTCCAGTGCTACCATCCGCAACATCATGGCGGAGCTGGAACAAGAGGGGTACCTCTATCAGCCGCATACTTCCGGCGGGCGTATCCCCACGGATAAGGCCTACCGCTATTATGTGGACTATTTGGCCAACGTGCAAAAAATGGCCGCCAAAGAGCGCGAGCAAATTGAGAAACAATATGATGCCCGCGTAAGTGAGGTTAATAATATGCTCGTGCAAACTTCACGGCTTTTGGCTATGCTCTCCGGGGCGGCCGGGTTTGTTTATACGGCCCAAGTGGACGACCAACGTATCCAACGCTTGGACTTTATCCCCTTGGCCCCCGGGATGATGCTTACGGTTCTGGTGACCGAGTCCGGCGCGGTGCGCCACTGGCCGGTGCATATGGCGCAAGTCATTTCGCCCGCCAAGCTCCAGGTTTTGAGTCGTTTTATTAACGACGAAATTGCCGGGCATACACTGGCCGAAGCACGCCAAATTTTGTGGCAGTATTTGCACTCCGGCCACCGCGAACTGGCCGGTGTGGCCGACGTGGCTAGCCAAGTGCTCAAAGATATGGAACGCCCGCAAACCGGCGGCGACGAACTATATGTAGAGGGCATTGGGCGGCTATTGGAGAATACCTCGCAAGAGGATTACGAAGATTTAAAACAAATGATGCGCGTAGTGGAAGAACGGGACCGGTTTTCCTCATTGTTAAATGAGAAAATGGCCGAGCTGGATAAAAATAACAAGCGTTTAAGCGTATCTATCGGTAGCGAAAACGCCACGCCCGAACTTAAAAATTTAAGCATTGTTTCCACCGCGTGCCGCGTGGGCGATAAAACGGTAGGGATGCTAGGGATTATCGGCCCGAAACACATGGAATATACAAGGGTTATGTCCTTAGTGAATTACATTGGCAGTTTATTAGAAGCCTCCATGAACACGTGGAACGCCCTGCCCTTAGAGGACGAAGATTTATGAGTAAACATAAAAAACATAACATCAGCCCCGAGGAATTAGCCCAGGAGCAAGCCGAAGAATTAACTAGTGAAACGGCTGAAGCCCCCGCTAAAACCGACGAGCCCGATTACCGCGACCAATATGTACGCTTGTACGCGGAGTTTGACAACTATCGTAAACGCACCGAGCGCGAAAAAGCGGCCCTGATCGCCTACGGCAAAAAAGATTTTGCCTTAAAAATGTTGCCTATGTATGAAGTGTTACTGCGGCAACAAAAACACTTGCAAGACGAGGCGCAAGACCCCAAAGCCTTGCAAGACGGGATGCGGATGATTTTAACGGAGCTAAACAAAGCGTTTAGTGCCGAAGGCATCCAAAAAATGGACGTGCTAGGAAAACCCTACAACCCGGACACCCAGGAAGTAGTGGCCTCTATCCCCGCGCCCGCAGAAAAAGAAGGCCTAGTCATAGACGAAGTGAAAATGGGATTTATGATGAACGGCCAAGTGTTGCGCCCGGCCAGTGTAGTGGTAGGACAAACCAAAGAAGAAAACTAATTTACAAATTTCAATCAAAGGAGAAGTATTATGGCTAAAATTATTGGTATTGACTTAGGAACTTCCAACACCGCCGCCGCGGTTATGGAAGGGGGCAGAGGGACGATTATTCCGTCTGCCGAAGGTAGCTCCATTGGCGGGAAAGCGTTTCCGTCTTATGTAGCGTTCACGAAAGACGGCCAGCGTTTAGTGGGCGAACCGGCCCGCCGCCAGGCCATTGCCAACCCGGAAGGGACGGTAACCGCTTTCAAACGCAAAATGGGTGAAAATTTTAAATACAACTTGCGCGGACAAGAATTTACCCCTCAACAACTTTCCGCCTTTGTCTTGCAGAAAGTAAAAAAAGACGCGGAAGCGTTCTTGGGCGAACCCGTGGAAAAAGCGGTCATCACCGTGCCTGCGTATTTTAACGATAACCAACGCCAGGCCACCAAAGACGCCGGGCGTATTGCGGGCTTGGACGTGGTCCGCTTGGTAAACGAACCGACCGCCGCCGCGCTTGCGTTTGGTATTGATAAAGCCGGCAAAGAGCAAAAAATTATGGTCTTTGACCTCGGCGGTGGAACGCTGGATGTAACCATTATGGAAATGGGCAAAGAAGGGACCTTTGACGTACTGGCCACCTCCGGCGACACGCAACTGGGCGGTACGGACATGGATAACGCCATTATTAAATGGATGACCGACGATTTCCGCAAACAAACCGGCATTGACTTGGCTAACGACAAACAAGCCGCGCAACGTTTGAAAGACGCCGCCGAAAAGGCCAAAATTGAACTTTCCACCACTATGGAAACCGACATCAATTTGCCGTACATTACGGCCGGGGCCGACGGTGCCAAACACTTGGAAATGAAACTTTCCCGCGCCAAACTGGAAAGCTTGGTGGACGATATTGTAAAACGTTGCGGTAAATCCGTCAATCAGGCGTTGAGCGACGCCGGGCTTACCACCAGCCAAATTGACCGCATTATTTTAGTCGGCGGGCCGACCCGTATGCCGATTGTGCAAAAATATGTGGAAGACCTGGTGGGCAAAAAAATTGAACGCGGCATTGACCCCATGGAATGTGTGGCGATTGGTGCGGCCGTCCAAGCCGGTATTTTAACCGGGGAAGTAAAAGACGTCTTGTTGTTGGACGTTACGCCGTTGTCTTTGGGATTGGAAACCTTGGGCGGCGTGTGCACGCGGCTCATTGAACGCAACACCACCATCCCGGTGCGCAAAACGCAAGTATTTTCCACCGCCTCGGACAATCAGCCCGCAGTAACCATTAACGTACTGCAAGGCGAACGCCCCATGGCGAAAGACAACGTGCCGCTGGGTAAATTTGACCTAGACGGTATTCCGCCCGCCCCGCGCGGCGTGCCGCAAATTGAGGTAACGTTTGATATTGACGCCAACGGTATTTTAAACGTAACCGCTAAAGATTTGGGTACGCAAAAGGAACAACATATTACCATTACCTCGTCCAATAAATTAAGCGACGCCGAAGTGGATAAATATGTAAAAGAGGCCGAAAAATTTGCCGAAGAAGATAAAAAACAAAAGGAAGTAATTGAGGCCAAAAACCAGGGCGACAGCGTGGTCTTCCAGACCGAAAAAGCCATGAAGGATTATGGCGATAAAGTCAGCCAGGAAGAACGCGGCAAAATTGAGCAAGCGTTAAGCGACCTCAAAGAAGCCCTCAAAGGCGACGACGCGGCGCGCATTAAATCCGCCACCGACGCGGCCTTGCAAGCCAGCCAAAAATTGGGCGAAGCCATGTACAAAGCCCAACAAGGCGCGCAAGCCGGTGCGGCCGGTGCCCAACAAGCCGCCGGCGCTCAGCCCGGGCCGGATGCGGCGCAAGCCAACGGCGGTAAAGATGACGTTGTAGAAGCCGAAGTAGTAGATAAGTAAAATTATTGAAGGACTGTGTAAAAACCCGCCCTAAACTGGGGCGGGTTTTTTGTTGTTTGTTATTTGCGTTGTTTTTTCTTTTTGACAAGTCGTTCTAAAATGCTTTTGCTTGACTTGTTTTTTTTTTTTTTTT
>CACWMG010000001.1:8339-90981 GCA_902761975.1 Candidatus Avelusimicrobium pecoris
TTGTTACACTTTTCACGTGATGTACGAGGGGGGATGTACCCTTCTTTATAACGTTGCATATAAAAGAGATTTAGGCGTTTAAACAGGGCTCTATAAAGGAGAATGTAACATGAAACACACTTGTAGTCATCCTGAACTTGATTCAGGATCTCGTTGTTATCAATATGGTTTTACACTACTGGAAATTATGGTAGTAATTATCATTATTGCGATATTGGCAATTGTAGCCGTACCGCAATATAAGCGTGCGGTACTTAAAAGCCGCTACAGTGCCTTATTACCGGTAGCGCAACACCTCAAAACAGCCCAAGAGGCATATTATACAGGCAATAATTATTACAGTGATGACTTGCGCAGTTTAGATTTAGATGTACCTGGAACTATTACTACGGCAACAACCGCTACGTATGGGGACAATATGAGAGCGAAGATAAGCACGAACTTAGATGAGGAAGAAGAGTATAGTTATGTATTGGCGAGTAAAGAGGGATTAAATAACAACTATATTATGTACCAGGAACACAGTAAGAACTATCCTGGGGAGATACATTGTGAAGCGAAGAACGGGGACAGTTATGCACAATGGTTGTGTGAGAAGGGATTAGCGGGGCAGAAGATAGAGCAAGGGAGTATAACACCTGGGTATACAACGTACGTATTAAGTGGAACCGGGAATGGAACATTTTTAAAAGAATGTATAGAAGAGAAGGAATTGGAAGATAGTAGCTGTGCGTGTGGGAAGCGAACGAGAGCGACAACGGGTTGTGATGAAAAGACAGGGAAATGGATATATGGTGGGTGGAGCAGTTGCCCTGTAAAGCCGGAAGAAGAAAAAGCTTGTAGTGAATTAGGGAAGGGATGGACAAGCGGAACAGCGACCCGGACGAGCCAGTGTGAAGGCGGAAGTTGGACAGAGCCTGAGTGGGATGAAACAGGGTGTACAAAAGAATGTACAGGGGAAGCGCCTACCGATAAGCAATTATGCCAAGAAGAAGGGAAATGCGGATGGGAAACAAGAGAGGTAACCTGTAACTATAAAACGGGGGAATGGATAGAGCCGGAGTGGAATACAGAGGGATGTAGTTCAGCCCCGGCGGACCCGACACGCAATTGCCATGACCAAGACAGTAATACGTGTGGTATCCAAACGAATAGTTATACATGTAGCGCACAGGGTACATGGGAACTTGGGGAGTGGAGTAACACTTGTATAGACAAACCGGCGGATGAAGTGGCCACGTGCGATAGCGGATACACGGGCAATAAAACGCGTTCGGCCACATGTAAAGCGGATAATACGGATTGGGAATATACAGGAGCTTATAACATAAATGCTTGTTGTGATAACACACAACAGACACAAACCCAAACTTGTTCTAGCGGGTGTGGTAAACAGACAAGGACGGCCTCTACTTGTGATAATGGGACATGGACGGGATGGGGTAGTTGGTCAAGTTGCCCGACGAAACCTTCTAACTATACAAGCACTTGTAATAGCGGACAAAATGGAAGCAGAACGTACACGTATGTATGTAATTCCGCCGGTACGGAGTGGACAACAAAACTTAAGTCATCTACTTGTACAACGGTTCAGCCCGGTGGGACCTTCACTAGTGGCAATTCCTGTACTGCTAGTGCCAGTTCTACGGGATGTTCCGATGGATACACATTTACTGATAAATCTAAATGCTACGGCTTCTCTAGTGGATGTAATAACAATACTTTTAGTGACAAAGCTTATTGTATGGCCTATAATATTGATTCGTGTACCGGAAATACGTTTAAAACAGGATCTTATTGCGTTCCTGTTATAGAAGGTGCATGTGGAGAAAGTACCTATGAATCGGGGAGTTATTGTTACCAGATGTATACTGGACGTTATTGCGCGGCGGGAACGCCAACTGAAACGTCAGGTAAATGTTGGAACGGTAGCGGTGGCAGAGTAAACTGCCCATAGAATAGCTATGAATTTGCCGGAGACTCCTTCGGCATGTCTAAACGTCCCCCCCGAGGGTTTATCCCTTGGGGGTTTTTCTTTGTAAAAACAAAGTATATCCCTGAACTGGTTTCAGGGTCTTCAACGCTTGTTGTTTTTAACGGCGTACGTGGAAGATGCCGAAACAAGTTCAGGATAACGGCAAACGGCAGGGCGTGGAAGATGCCGGGACCCCGTATTAAGACATTACGGGGCAGGGTTAGAGGTAATACCCCGGTTCGGCAATCATGCTTTGTGAATAGCAACATAAGGTGAGATCCCGTATCAAGTACGGGATGACAGCCCTTTTATAGTAACGGCAAGCGTGGAAGATGCCGAAACAAGTTCGGCAATTATTTTATGATTAACGGCGTGTGCGGATGAATAAATTTTTTTGATTTTTCTTGTTTGATTTGCTATAATAAACATGTAGTTAGTGTGGCAGTAAGAGTGTGCAAAACGCAAACGCGAAAATGCATACACAAATTGAAAATTTGTCAAATAGTTGAAATTCCCCGACGGGAAAAATAATGTTGACAAAAGTTTCTAAAACTGCTATACTAGTTATATAAGGAAACAAAAACGGATTTGTTTCCGGGTATTTTCAAGAACCCTTTTTCAAATTTTTGAAAAAGAATAAAAAAGGGTACTTGACTTTTCTGCCCCTTTTTTGCTAAACTATTTGTGTAGTTGGAATTGATCTTTTAAAAGCAACAAACATCTTTAACTAAAGTTTATAAGCAGAAAACTTTCCAGCACCGAAACATCACCTACTAATTATAATAAAGGTTCAAACGATGGATTGAGGCCAGCCGGTCAAGTTAGTCTTATAAACCTTAATAATACCGTTTGCCTAACCCTTTGGCCCCTAGCGGCCGCGACCCGGTTGAACAATCAGCGGGTATATAATAGGTGAACATTTCCTAAGCCGTTTTTAGCAGGCCGTAAAGATTTGCAAGAAAGTACTTGACAAACTTTTTAAAATATGCTATTATATAAGTGTAGTAAGGATGAACAAGCCGCTGTTTTTAGAAATGCTAAAAATAATGCTTGACAAATCCAAAAGATTTTGCTATAATATCTTTGTAGCAAATGAGTGCTACGAAGAAGATGAAGAAAAATTTCCTTGCTTTTTTCAAAGCAGAAAAAAGCACTGGGGAAATTTCGCTCTGTGAAAATTTGACAGCAATGTGCGAATGGGCGATTTGAAATGACAGCGCCGCAAGGCAAAACAGTTCAAAAGCTCATAAGTTAAGTTTCATACTTTAAAAATGAAACACCAAGTTAATTCAAACAAGTAAGAGTCAAATGTCAACAGCTCGCTGTTAAGGATTGTTTGTCTTTAAGCTCTTTGAGTTTAAAGATAAATAATTTTAATGGAGAGTTTGATCCTGGCTCAGAGTTAACGCTGGCATCGTGCATAACACATGCAAGTCGAACGGGACTTAGTTTGTAGCTTGCTATAGACTAAGTTTAGTGGCAGACGGGTGAGTAATGTATAAGGAACCTACCTCTGAGTGGGGAATAACAGTCCGAAAGGATTGCTAATACCCCATAACATAACTTAGTGGCATCACTGAGTTATCAAAGATTTATCGCTTGGAGATGGTCTTATATTCTATCAGCTAGTTGGCAGTGTAACGGACTACCAAGGCTACGACGGATAGCCGGCCTGAAAGGGCGACCGGCCACAAGGGCACTGAGACACGGGCCCTACTCCTACGGGAGGCAGCAGTGGGGAATTTTGGACAATGGGCGCAAGCCTGATCCAGCAACGATGCGTGGAGGACGAAGGTTTTCGGATTGTAAACTCCTTTTGTGAGGGAAGAAACAAATGACGGTACCTCACGAATAAGCCACGGCTAACTACGTGCCAGCAGCCGCGGTAAGACGTAGGTGGCAAGCGTTACTCGGAATTACTAGGCGTAAAGCGCGCGTAGGCGGAATGTTAAGTCTGTTGTGTAATCTCTGGGCTCAACCCAGAAACTGCAACAGAAACTGATATTCTTGAGTGAGGCAGAGGAAATCGGAATTCCTAGTGTAGCAGTGAAATGCGTAGATATTAGGAGGAACACCGGTGGCGAAAGCGGATTTCTGGGCCTTTACTGACGCTCAAGTGCGAAAGCTAGGGGAGCAAACGGGATTAGATACCCCGGTAGTCCTAGCCGTAAACGATGATAACTAGTTGTGGGAGGTATCGACCCCTTCCGTGACGCCGCTAACGCATTAAGTTATCCGCCTGGGGAGTACGGCCGCAAGGTTAAAACTCAAAGGAATTGACGGGGACCCGCACAAGAGGTGGAGTATGTGGTTTAATTCGACGCTACGCGAAAAACCTTACCTGGGCTCGAACGACTGGTGGTAAGCTTTATGAAAGTAGAGCTGACCCGCAAGGGAGCCAGCCGAGGTGCTGCATGGTTGTCGTCAGCTCGTGTCGTGAGATGTTGGGTTAAGTCCCGCAACGAGCGCAACCCCTATCCTGTGTTGCCTAGCAATAGGATCTCTCAGGAGACCGCCGCGGATAACGTGGAGGAAGGTGGGGATGACGTCAAATCATCATGGCCTTTATGTCCAGGGCTACACACGTACTACAATGGTATAGACAGAGGGCAGCAATACCGTAAGGTGGAGCCAATCCCTAAACTATGCCCCAGTTCAGATTGTGGGCTGCAATTCGCCCACATGAAGCCGGAATCTCTAGTAATCGCAGATCAGCACGCTGCGGTGAATACGTTCCCGGGTCTTGTACACACCGCCCGTCACACCACGAAAGTCAATGGCAACAGAAGTATCCAGGTCGTCTGGGTCCTAAGTTGTGATTGGTGATTGGGGTGAAGTCGTAACAAGGTAGCCGTACCGGAAGGTGCGGCTGGATCACCTCCTTTATTCTCTTTCTTTAGAGAGGGAATAGGTCGGTCTTTTAGCTGGGACCTCACAAGAGGTTAGTTGTTTCAAGTCGGCCACTCGCACATAGATAGAGCTTAGAGCTCTTAGTGAATTTTGAAATATCCTGGGCTCGTAGCTCAGCTGGTTAGAGCGCACGCTTGATAAGCGTGAGGTCGAAGGTTCGATCCCTTCCGGGCCCACGGTAAAACTTATTAGGGGCTGTAGCTCAGTTGGGAGAGCGCCTGCTTTGCAAGCAGGAGGTCGTCGGTTCGATCCCGATCAGCTCCACCAATTTAAACCAGATAATCAAAATAGAAAATGTTGCGTCAAATTTGTAGTTCTTTGAAAATCAGATAACTTATAGTCAATCGTCTCTTGTAAGTCTCCAGTAGCTGGGCGGTTTAATTAGAAACAAGCCGGTGGGTAGCAAAGGGAATGAAACTATATTTTAGAAAAGCCAAGCGTTTGTATATTAGATATGTGATAATAATATACTTACACTTACACAATTAAGCAACCAATTAACGAGAGTTAATGGTTATCTATTAGATAAGCAATTATCTAGCATTTATAGGCTATATTTTAAATCTGTAAGATTAAAGAATATGGTCAAGCTACAAGGGTGTATGGTGAATGCCTTGGTGCCAGAAGTCGATGAAAGACGTGATAAGCTGCGATAAGCTACGGGTAGGAGCAAATATCCTGTGATCCGTAGATCTCTGAATGGGGGAACCCTTACAGGTGAGAGCCTGTAAATCATCACTTGAAGGTTAAGCCTTCGGGCTTGAAGATAGGGTGATAGAAGACAACGTAGGGAAGTGAAACATCTCAGTACCTACAGGAAAAGAAATCAACGAGATTCCCTGAGTAGTGGCGAGCGAAATGGGAACAGCCTAAACCCACTCCCGCACAGTGCGCATTACGGTGTGCAGTGTGCGTGGGTGGGGGTTGCAGGGCTTGCGATATGGAATGTGTTAACGGTTAGTTGAATGGTCTGGAAAGTCCAACCATAGCGGGTGATAGTCCCTTAAACGAAAACTGAAGACCTCCTAGCGAGTACCTAAGTATCACTGGTCACGTGCAATCCGGTGAGAATCTGGGGAGACCACTCTCCAAGGCTAAATACTCTCTGGCAACCGATAGTGAACCAGTACCGCGAGGGAAAGGCGAAAAGAACCCCGAGAGGGGAGTGAAATAGAACCTGAAACCGTACATCTACAAGCTATTGTAGCACTATGCCCGCAAGGGAATGTGCGACAGTGTGCCTGTTGAAGAATGATCCAGCGAGTTAATGTGCCGAGCAAGGTTAAGGGCTGATGAAGTCCGCAGCCGTAGTGAAAGCGAGCTCGAATAGAGCGATTAGTTCGTCATATTAGACCCGAAGCCAAGTGATCTAACCCTGTCCAGGCTGAAGTTCGCGTAACAGTGAATGGAGGGCCGGAGTGTTAAACGTTGAAAAGTTTCTACATGAGGTGGGGTTAGGGGTGAAAGGCCAATCGAACTTGGTGATAGCTGGTTCTCCCCGAAATAGCTTTAGGGCTAGCGTTGAAATTTAACCCGAGGGGGTAAAGCACTGGTAGATTTAGGGGGAGCGACCCTCCTTCCGATGTCTGTCAAACTCTGAATACCTCGGCGTATATTTCAGCAGTCAGTTCGTGAGGGATAAGCTTCACGTGCGAGAGGGAAACAGCCCAGACCGTCAATTTAGGTCCCAAAATGTATGCTAAGTGGTAAAGGATGTAGATTTACTTAAACAGCTAGGAGGTTGGCTTAGAAGCAGCCACCCTTTGAAGAGTGCGTAATAGCTCACTAGTCGAGTGAATCTGCGCCGAAGATGACTCGGGGCTAAGCATACTACCGAAATTACGGATTGTACATTAGTTCGCTTTTGTACAGTGGTAGGGGAGCGTTATTAGCAGCTGCGAAGGTATACCGTAAGGAGTGCTGGAGCGCTAATAAGTGAGAATGCTGGAATGAGTAGCGATAAGGAAGGTGAGAATCCTTCCCGCCGAAAATCTAAGGTTTCCTTGAGCAACGTTCGTCGGCTCAGGGTCAGTCGGGCCTAAGCTCAGGCCGAAAGGCGTAGGCGAAGGACATCCGGTTAATATTCCGGAACCATAGTAAGCGCGTCATAACCTAAGGAGGGACGCAGTAGAGTAAACCCGTTGGCTACATGCCAATGAAAGGCCGTAGGCATCTTCGGATAGGCAAATCCGTCCGGAGGCTAAGCCGAAAACCGAGACGAGAGACCGTAAGGTTTCAAAGGGGTCCAATCACACTGCCTAGAAAAACTTCGTAGGGAGTTCTTACTATGACCGTACCGTAATCCGACACAGGTGGATGGGGTGAAAATCCTAAGGCGCGCGAGATAACCATCGTCAAGGAACTAGGCAAACTAGCTCCGTAACTTCGGAAGAAGGAGTGCCTGAGTACTGGTGTAGCAATACATTGGGAAAAGGTCGCAGTGAATTGGGCTTCGTGACTGTTTAACAAAAACTTAGGGCTCTGCTGAAATCTCAAGATGATGTATAGGGCCTGATGCCTGCCCGGTGCCGGAAGGTCAAGGGGAGTGGTTAGCCGCAAGGCGAAGCTGCGAACTTAAGCCCCGGTAAACGGCGGCGGTAACTATAACCGTCCTAAGGTAGCGAAATTCCTTGTCGGGTAAGTTCCGACCTGCACGAATGGCATAACAAAGAAGCCGCTGTCTCGACGATGGGCTCGGCGAAATTGTGGTTCAAGTGAAGACGCTTGATGCATGCAACAAGACGAAAAGACCCTATGGAGCTTTACTGTAGCTTGTTATTGGATTACGGTCTTCAATACGTAGTATAGCTGGGAGCCTTTGATACATTCCTTGCGGGGGGTGTGGAGGCAACAGTGAAATACCAGCTTTTGTGGATTGTGGTTCTAACCTATTACCCGTGAATCCGGGTTGGGGACAGTGGCAGGTGGGCAGTTTGACTGGGGCGGTCGCCTCCTAAAGAGTAACGGAGGCGTTCTAAGGTTCCTTCAGGCCGTATAGAAATCGGCCATTGAGCGCAAAGGTAGAAAGGAGCTTGACTGTGAGGACGACGGTCCGAACAGGTGCGAAAGCAGGACTTAGTGATCCGGTGGTCCCTCGTGGGAGGGCCATCGCTCAACGGACAAAAGCTACCCTGGGGATAACAGGCTGATCGGGCCCAAGAGTTCACATCGACGGCTCGGTTTGGCACCTCGATGTCGGCTCATCACATCCTCCCGCTGAAGCAGGTGGGAAGGGTTGGGCTGTTCGCCCATTAAAGTGGTACGTGAGCTGGGTTCAGTACGTCGTGAGACAGTACGGTCTCTATCTGTTGTATGCGCAGGAAACTTGAGAGGAGTTGTCCATAGTACGAGAGGGCCTGGATGAACGAACCTCCTGTATATCAGTTGTCTGTAAACAGGCATAGCTGATTAGCGGTGTTCGGTAGGGATAAACGCTGAAAGCATATAAGCGTGAAACCCGCCTCAAGATAAGGTTTCCCTGGTAGATTAACTACCCAGAAGACCCGCAGAAGACTACTGCGTTGATAGGCAGAGTGTGTAAGCACAGTAATGTGTTCAGCTAATCTGTACTAATAGGTCGTGAGGCTTGGCCGTATTCTTTAATCCTATAGATGAGAATATAAGTGTAAAACTTGTGCTTTTCTAGTTATCTGACGTTGGAAATGATGCGATGACACGCTTAGTAAGCGCCGAGCAGGATTCCAGCGGGAAAGGAGGAGTTGAGATGTAACAAATCCTTTCTAACCCTTTGTTCTTTTATAATTAAGAGGTCTTAATGAGAGTGATATTAATTCCGACAAGGTCACACCCGTTCCCATTCCGAACACGGCAGTTAAGCTTGTCAGGGTCGATGGTATTGGCGCCCAATTCGGCGCTGAGAGAGTAGATCGGTGTCGCTCTCATTAAGACCTCTTTCCTTTTTGTGTAAAATCCCCGCTTTGGCGGGGCTTTTACGTTACAATGTATTGTTACACGCACAAATTTTACAAACAAAAGGGTTTTAAAATTTGTTATAATAAAACCGAAGTAATGCGCTGAAATTAGGCGCGATAATTTGATACTGTTGTTGGATAGCAGGTATCTGCCCGTTTTACGACGGGCGGCCCGCAAGAAGAAACCAAGAATAGTCGCTATATAGGCACAAAATTGACCGGGGTAGCTCCCTGGTCGGTTTTGTGCCGAGTGTTTGCCGTCTTTGGCGGCAGACCGCGGCTATTATATTGGGCACCTCATTCTTCTTGCGGCTTGGTATAAGAGCCGTATTTTTATACCACAAAATGTTTAAAGCGAGAAGAATTATGGAAAAAAGAAATATAAGTGAGAAAGGTGTTGCAAATAATCAAATAAGTTGTCATTCCAAACTTGATTTGGAATCTTCAATGCTTGCTGTTTTAGAAAACAAAACGATAAACGGCCTGCGTGGAAGATCCCGTATCAAGTACGGGATGACGTCTTTATTTAATAACGGCGGTTTTACGCTCATGGAGTTGTTAGTCGTGGTACTTATCATTGGCATATTGGCGGCGGTGGCCGTCCCCCAATACCAACTGGCGGTAGCCAAGAGCAGATATGCTACGATAAAAAATCTGACTAAAAGTATTGCAGATGCCCAGGAAATATATTACTTAGCTAACGGACATTATGCCGATTCTTTTGATTCTTTAGACATAGGCCCTAAAGATGGCGGAAATAAAACCTATCGGGGATATAATTGGGGATCCTGCACCGTGAATGAGGAAAAAACGACTTGTGCTATTGGTACAAAGTTCCTATACCAAATTTGGTTTCAACATTCCTCCCACCCAGGCCTGCGTTCCTGTATCGCGCAAAGGGATAATTCTTCCTCTCTGCAAGATAAAGTATGCAAGAGTGAAACAAAAAGAAATACTCCCTCCGGAAGTGGGGGCAGTGGCGATTGGACTTATCGGGGCTATTCCTATGAATAATAAATTTTACCGCTTGTATGCACAAGCAAGTTTTTGTTATAATATAAGTAAATTCCGCGGATAATACGGTGCAACAAAGTTGCATTTGGCGGATAAAACTGATATAATAGTATCAGTTGAAGTTACAGATTTTTTACGAGAACCATAACTCCCCCCGACGAGAAATTGAAAGGATAGGAGTTTGTGGCTGTCGTGTTCTCTGTCTTTTCAGGGGGCAAAAAACAGCCGGTTCCGGTAAGAAAAACAGGCAAATAAAATGAACCTGACAAAAGACCAAAAGAAACAAAAGTCGCAAGACTTAGCTTCTGAAATTACAACCACGGGCACTGTGTTTTTCACAGCCTATCAAGGCTTGAAATTCGTGGATATGGCCGAGTTGCGCGCTACCTTAGCGCCCACCGGTGCCAAATTCCGCGTGGAACGCAACGCCATTGTGGAACATGCGATCAGCCAAGCCAAAATTGAAGGCGCCGACGCGAAGCTCTTCCAAGGGCCGACCGCTATCGCCGTCGGTGGCGATATTGCCGCCGTGGCCAAGGCACTCGTAGATTTTCAGAAGAAGAATGCGGCTTTGAAGCTGCGTGCTTGCTACAGCGAAGGGGTCTGGTACGACGAGGCACAAGTAAAACAACTTTCTGCCATTGGCACGAAAGAAGAAAACTTGTCCAAGTTGGCCGGCGCGTTATACAACGCGGTTGCCCAGTCTGCGCAAGTGCTGCAAGCTCCGATCCGGGATTTTGCCTACGTTATCAAAGCTTTGGAAGACAAGCAGAAATAACGCGTCAGGTTTTCAGTTGGCCTACGTAGCCAACTGAAAATCGGTAAAATCTAAACCCGCCACGTGCGGTAGTAGCCCCGCAAGGGATAAAGGTACGGGCTTAACAAGGTTAAGCAGAAGGCCGCTACTCTAGAAATAAAAAGGAATAAATAAAATGGCTAAAATGACCAAAGATGAATTAGTAAACGCGATTGCGGAATTAACCGTATTGGAACTTTCCGAACTCGTGAAAGCAATTGAAGAAAAATTCGGCGTAAAAGCTGCTGCCCCGGCCGTAGCTGTTGCCGCTGCCCCCGCTGCTGCTGGTGCCGCTGCCGCTGAAGAAAAAGACGAATTCAACGTCATGTTGACCGCTGTTGACGCTGCCAAGAAAATTGCCGTCATCAAAGTAGTGCGCGAAATCACCGGCTTGGGCCTCAAAGAAGCCAAAGACCTCGTGGAAGGCGCCCCCAAAGCTGTAAAAGAAAACGTTGCCAAAGCCGAAGCTGAAGAAATGAAGAAAAAATTGACCGAAGCCGGCGGTACCGTAGAACTCAAATAAGTCAACTGACTCATTTAATCCCATCCCCTGCGGGGGATGGGATTACGTACCCTAAAGGTACTGGTGATAAACGAAGTGCGTTGCGTTTTCACCCAACCACAGCAGGAAGATAGAGATGATTGAAAAACAAACTAATTTTGGCAAGATTACTACCAAACTTCCGTTACCCGATTTGCTGGACATGCAAAAGGATTCCTTTAAGGATTTCTTACAATTAGATGTAGCTCCGTCCAAACGCGAACTGAAAGGTTTGCAAGCCTCGTTTGAAGATGTATTCCCTGTAGAAGCGCCCGACGGAAGCATGCGCTTAGAATTTGTTAAATACGATTTAGGTACCCCCCGCTACGCCACCCCGGCCGAAGCCACCGTGCGCGATAGCACTTTTGATGCGCCGCTCAAAGCGACGTTCCTTTTGTACGTCAAACAGAAAAACGGGAACATGAAAAACGCTTCCGAACAGGAAGTAACCCTTTGTAACTTACCTTTAATGACCGACGCCGGCTGCTTTGTGTTCAACGGGGCAGAACGTGTGGTGGTTAGCCAGATGCACCGTTCCCCGGGTATCATTTTTGAAGAAGACGAAGAGAAAAAACAGTCCACCTTTGGTAAACGCCTATACGTGGCGCGCATTATTCCGTACCGCGGCGCGTGGGTGGAATTTTCCTTTGACCTTAACAACACCCTCTGGGTGCGCATTGACCGCAAGAAAAAAGTAGCCATTTCTACGTTCCTTCGCGCGTGTGGACTGGAAACCAACGCACAAATCATCCAAACGTTCTATAAATGCGAAGATGTGGAAGTAAAGGCCTCGTCTATGGATAACGTCATTGGCCGCTACGCTGCCGACGATATTTACGACCCGGCCACCGGCGAAGTGCTTTGGAACTTAGAGGACAAAGCCGCCTTGCCGATTGACGATAAACTCTTCCGCACGCTCGTTGAAAAGAAAGTAAAAACCATTAAAGTTATTTCCGGTAAGCCCCGCCAAGAAGACCCCGCTATTTTGGCCTCCTTGGAGCGCAAAGATTCCGCCCACACCGCTCAAGAAGCGCAGGCCGAAATCTACAAAAAAATGCGCGGGCAAGACTTTGTGGTACAAGCCCAAGCGGAAAATTTCTTAAATAATTTAATTTTTGATAACCTGCGCCGCTATGATTTAAGCTTTGTGGGCCGTTATAAAATTAACAAAAAGTTTGCCAATATGTTTGATTTAATTAGCAAACTAAAATGCAAAAAATACACCACCCCCAAAGAAAACCGCCGCACGCTAAGCACCGAAGACGTAGTAGTAACCGTTAAGTACTTACTCGCTTTGAACGCCGGCGAAGATGCCCAAAAGATGTACGGGCCGGAATTTGTGTTTAAGACCGACGATATTGACCACTTGGGCAACCGCCGTGTGCGCGGTATCGGCGAACTGTTGGAAAACCAAATCCGCATTGGTTTAAGCCAAATGGCCAAAACCGCTCGCGACCGCATGAACCGCGAACTGACCACGCCCACCCCACGCGCTTTAATCAACGCGCAACCGGTGCAAGCGATCATCCGCAAGTTCTTCGGTACGTCTCAACTTTCCCAGTTTATGGACCAAATCAACCCCTTGGGTGAACTTACGCACAAACGCCGTCTGTCCGCCTTGGGTCCCGGTGGTTTAAACCGCAAACGCGCCGGGTTTGAAGTGCGCGACGTACACTATACGCACTACGGCCGCGTCTGCCCGATTGAAACCCCCGAAGGTCCAAACATCGGGTTAATTACTTCTTTGGCGTGCTACTCCAAGGTGAACAAATACGGGCTCATTGAAACCCCGTACCGCAAAGTAGTGAACGGCAAAGTAACCGATACGATTGAAGAATTAACCGCCGACGCAGAAGACGATAAATTTGTAGCCCAGGCCAACACGCCTACCACCAAAGACGGTAAAATTGATACCGAAGCGGTGGCTTGCCGTGTCCGCGCCGACTATCCTATGATTGCCCCCAAAGAAGTGGACTATATGGACGTGTCCCCCTTGCAGGTAATCAGTGTGTCTGCTGCTCTTATTCCGTTCTTGGAACACGACGACGCCAACCGTGCGCTGATGGGTTGTAACATGCAACGCCAGGGCGTTCCGTTGTTAATGCCCGAAGCCCCCTATGTGGGTACCGGTATTGAGCACGAAGTAGCGCGTGACTCGGGTACGTCTGTAGTAGCTAAACGCCCGGGCCGTGTGCAATTTGCCGACGCTTCCAAAATTGTAGTGGAAGCCAAAGACGGTACGTGCGACGTATATGAGCTTTTAAAATATAAACGCTCCAACCAAGATACGTGTATCAACCAACACCCCATTGTAAAAACCGGTGACGACGTAAAAGCCCGCCAAGTAATTGCCGACGGTCCGGCTATGGACAACGGTTATTTGGCCTTAGGGCGCAATATGCTCGTAGGTTTTATGTGCTGGGAAGGATATAACTACGAAGACGCTATCTTGGTTTCCAGCCGTTTAATTAAAGAAGACGTATTTACCTCTGTGCACTTGCACGAATTTACGGTAGATGCGCGTAACACCAAACTGGGTGCCGAAGAAATCACCCGCGATATTCCTAACATTGGTACGGATGCTTTGTCCCACTTGGATAACGACGGTATTATCTTCCCCGCTACGGTGGTAGAACCCGGCGACATTTTAGTAGGTAAAGTAACCCCCAAAGGGGAACAACAATTAACCCCCGAAGAACGCCTCTTAAAGGTAATCTTCGGTAAAAAGGCTGACGACGTGGTGGACGCTTCCTTGCGCGTACCGCCCGGCACCAGCGGCAAAGTAATTGGTACCCGCGTATTTGTACGCAAAGAAAAATTAACCAAAGAAGAAGAAAAGAAACGGGCCGCCGCGCTGTTGGATGAACGCGATCATACGATAGCAATGCTCAAAGAACAACGCAAAACTGCTATTGCCAACGCCCGCGAAACCATCAAAAATGCCGCTTCTCTAAAGAAAGAAGAAGAACGCTTAAACGCGCTTTATAAACTTTTAGAGAAAAAAGCCGAAGAACACTACAGCCGCGAAAGCGAATTTTCTAAACAAGGCGACGAATTGGCCGTTACGGTCAACAAATCCGTGAAAGTGTATATCGCTTCCAAACGCAAATTGCACGTGGGGGACAAAATGTCTGGCCGCCACGGGAACAAAGGCGTTGTAGCCCGCATCTTGCCGGAAGAAGATATGCCGTTCTTGCCCGATGGCACCCCGTTAGATATTGTGCTCTCGCCGCTGGGTATTCCTTCTCGTATGAACGTAGGGCAGCTCTTGGAGACCATGCTGGGTTGGGCGGCGCATTACTTGCATTACAATGCCGCTACCCCGGTGTTTGACGGACCGAGCGAAGAAGAAGTAGTGAACGAAGTTCGCAAAGCCAAAGAGAAAATTTTGGACGATAAGGGCCTGAAAGGCAAAGAGCGCGAAGAATATGCCGCTAAATACTTGCCCGACGATTACTGCCGCATTACGCTTTACGACGGCAGAACCGGTGAGCCCTTTGAAGAAAAAGTAACCATTGGTTACATGTATATGATGAAACTCATCCACTTGGTGGAAGACAAAGTACACTCCCGCTCCACCGGGCCTTACAGCTTAATTACGCGCCAGCCGTTAGGCGGTAAAGCGCAATTCGGCGGTCAGCGCTTCGGGGAAATGGAAGTGTGGGCCATGGAAGGGTACGGTGCTACCTACACCCTCCAAGAGTTCTTAACCGTCAAGTCCGACGATTACGACGGCCGCACCAAGATGTATGAGTCTATCGTAAAGGGCAAAGCCCCCACCGCGCCCGGTGTGCCGGAATCCTTTAAGGTACTCATTAAAGAATTGCAGGCCCTGGGGCTGAGTGTAGATTTACTCAAAAAGCACGACAACGGCAAATCCACCGTTGTTGAAGCGGAAGAAAAACCGCAACAACCTGCCGCTGAAGTTTCCGCGGCTGAGACCGAGGAAACCAAATAAGCGGGAGAGAAACTATGCAAACGAAAAAAGTAAAAAAGAACAACGAACTTAACTTTTTTGACTTTGATGCCATCCGTTTAGGCATCGCTAGCCCGGAACAAATCAGTGCCTGGTCTTTTGGGGAAGTGAAAAAACCTGAGACCATTAACTACCGCACCTTAAAACCGGAGCGCGACGGCTTATTCTGCGAACGCATTTTCGGGCCGACCAAAGACTTTGAATGTGCCTGCGGAAAATACCGCTGGCCCAAATACCGCGGCATTAAGTGCGACCGCTGCGGTGTGGAAGTGACCGAATCTAAAGTACGCCGCGAACGCATGGGGCATATTGAACTGGCTGTGCCGGTAGCCCATGTGTGGTTCTTGCGTAAAAATCCGTCCCGCATTGGTATTTTGTTAGACCAACGCACCAGCGATTTGGAACGTGTGGTTTATTATGCCGCTTATGTGGTATTGGAAGATTGTGTAGATAGCGTAACCGGACGCACGGATTTTAAGAAAGGCACCCTCCTTTCCGACGCCCAAGTGCGCGAAGCCCGCAAAAAACACGGTGCCCGCCTCAAAGTAGGCATTGGGGCCCCGGCTATTAAAACGCTTTTGGAAGGGATTGATTTTGACAAAGAAATCCCCGCGTTGCATGAACAACTTAAAAACACGCAAAGCGAATTAGAGCGCACCAAACTTATCCGCCGTGTAAAAACGATGGAAGAGTTTAAGGAAAGCGGCAACCGCCCGGAATGGATGATTTTAAGCGTATTGCCTGTCATCCCGCCGGACTTGCGCCCCTTGGTACCGCTGGATGGCGGACGCTTTGCCGCGTCGGACCTCAACGATTTGTACCGTCGCATTATTAACCGCAACAACCGCTTAAAACACATTGAATCCTTGCGCGCCCCTGAGGTAATGATTTACAACGAAAAACGCCTCTTGCAAGAAGCAGTGGATGCGCTGATTGAAAACGGTGCCCGCGGGAAAGTATTTATCGGGCCCGGTGGCCGTCCGCTTAAATCTTTGTCGGACAGCATTAAAGGCAAACACGGGCGTTTCCGCCAAAACCTGCTAGGTAAACGTGTGGACTATTCCGGCCGTTCTGTCATTGTAGTAGGGCCGAACTTGAAAATCCACCAATGCGGTCTGCCCAAACTGATGGCCTTGGAACTGTTTAAACCCTTTATCATTGGCGAGCTTATGAAACGGGACGGCACGACGTTAAAATCGGCCAAAAAGATGTTGGAAAAAGTGCGCCCGGAAATTTGGGATATTTTGGAAAAAGTAACCCAAGCGCACCCCGTTATGCTCAACCGTGCTCCTACCTTGCACCGCTTAGGTATTCAAGCATTTGAACCCGTACTCATTGAAGGTAAAGCAATTCAGCTTCACCCGCTCACCTGTGCGGCTTTCAACGCTGACTTCGACGGTGACCAGATGGCTGTGCACGTACCGCTATCCTTAGAATCGCAAATGGAAGCGCGCACGCTCATGTTGGCTTCCAACAACATTTTGTCCCCGGCTTCCGGTAAACCGATTGCGGCCCCGTCCCACGATATGGTACTAGGGGTGAACTGGATTACCACCATTAAAGACGGCGACATTGGCGAAGGCGGTATTTACGGTTCTAAAGAAGAAGCCTTAGTGGCCTTGGAATATGGCAAACTTTCTTACCACGCCAAAATTAAAGTGCGCGGCATGAACGCCATTCCGGAAATGGACGCCAAAGGCAAACCGGTAACTGACCCGGCGCAGTGGAAAGATTTTACCTCGGTAGGGCGCATTATTTTCAACCAAGCCATGCCGAAAGGTTGGGAATTTATCAATAAAACGATTGGTAAAAAAGAGCTGGGCGCGTTAGTAGATGAATGCTACAAGAGCAAAAAATACGGCCGCGCCGCTGCCGTGCAACTTTTAGACAACATTATGAAGATGGGGTATCACTATGCTACCTTGTCCGGGTTGTCTATCTCTATTGCCGATATGACCATTCCTTCCGCCAAGAAGGACATGATTGAAAAAGCGAAAAAAGAAGTGGCCAAAATCCAAGCCCAGGCCGAGGCCGGTATCATTACCGAAGGCGAACGCTATAATAAAGTCATTGATATTTGGACCCGCGTCACTGACGACGTTGCCAACGAACTTTTCAAAGAAATGAAAAAGTTTGAAGAATCCAAATATGACCCCACCAACAAAGAACACAGCGGGCAACGCTTTAACTCCGTCTATTTGATGGCGGACTCCGGCGCCCGCGGTTCGCGCCAACAGGTGCGTCAGCTAGCCGGTATGCGCGGTCTAATGGCTAAACCGCAGAAAAAACTGACCGGCGGACAGGGTGAAATTATTGAAAACCCCATTACCGCTAACTTCCGTGAAGGGCTGTCCGTGTTAGAGTACTTTATTTCTACGCACGGTGGACGTAAAGGTCTTTCCGATACCGCTTTGAAAACGGCCGACGCCGGTTACTTAACCCGCCGCTTGGTGGACGTAGCCCACAACGTCGTAATTACCGAACAGGACTGCGGTACGCACAACGGGATTGTCGTAAAATCCCTCATGAGCGGGGAAGAAATGGTGGAACCGTTAGACGAACGTATTTTAGGCCGCACCAGCTTAGAAGATGTGGTAGTTAAAGTACAAAAAGCGGACGGTAAAGAAGAAGAAAAAACCATCATTAAAGAAGGCGATTTAATTACCTTAGAGCAAGCCAAAGAAGTCAAGAAATATGGCGTAGAATCGGTGCGGATCCGCTCCGTGCTGACCTGCGAAGCCCCTTACGGGGTGTGTGCCAAATGTTACGGGCTTTCCTTGGCTACCGCTTCTAACAGTAACCCTGGGGACTCGGTCGGTATTATTGCCGCCCAGTCCATTGGCGAACCGGGTACGCAGCTTACGCTCCGTACGTTCCACATCGGTGGTACGGCCTCGCGCGTACTTTCGCGCAGCCAGGCCGTTGCCGAAACCGACGGGAAAGTAACGTTTAAAGATATCAAAACGATTACCAACCAGTTTGACAACCAAATCTGTATTTCCAGAAACGGGTCTATCTTTGTGACCGCTGGAAATGGTACAATAAAAGAGTACAAGATTCAGTACGGTGCCAATATCTTAACCCAAGATAAAGCCACCGTGAAAAAAGGTTCTTTACTTGCCGAGTGGGACCCGCACTCCATCCCGGTACTCGCGGAAACGAAAGGGACCGTGAAACTTACGGACGTGATTGAAGGTATCACCCTGCAAGAAGAACGCAACAAAGTAACAGGCGTTATTGAACGCAAAATTACGGCGAGCCGCGGCGGTAAAAATAACCCGCGTATCAGCATTACCAGCAAAGGGGCGGGCAAGGCACTGAACTTGCCGCTACCGATTGACACCATTTTGATGGTGGAAGACGGCGAAGAAGTCAACCCCGGTGATGTGCTTGCCAAGATCGGGCGCGAGGCCGGTGGTACGAAAGATATTACCGGTGGTTTGCCCCGTATTGCGGAGTTGTTTGAAGCCCGCAGACCCCATAACCCGGCTATCATTTCCGAGTTTGAAGGGATTGTCAGCTTGGAAACTTCGCCCAAAGGTTTGATTGAAGTAGTCGTGCGGAACGAAGAAACCAACCAGGTTAAGCAGTACAGCATTCCGCAAGGCAAACACTTAGTAGTATATGAAGGCGACCACGTAGGCGTAGGCGAAGCCCTTACCGACGGCGCCATTGACCCCCACGACGTGCTGCGCGTGAAGGGCGAAAAAGAAGCACAAGAGTTCCTCTTAAACGCCATCCAAGAAGTGTACCGCTTGCAGGGCGTAACCATCAACGACCGCCATATTGAGGTTATTGTGCGGCAGATGTTAGGGAACGTGAAAATTCTGGATGCGGGAGATACCCACTTCCTTAAAGGAGAAGTTGTCAGCCGCGGCCGCTGGCTGCGTGAAAACGCTAAAATGAAAGCCGAGGGCAAACGCTTGGCTGATGCGGAAACCATCCTTTTAGGTATTAGTAAGGCGTCTATCGCTTCCGAATCGTTTATTTCCGCGGCTTCGTTCCAAGAAACCACCAAGGTTTTGACGGACGCCGCTATTGAAGGCAAGATTGACGAATTGCAAGGCCTCAAAGAAAACGTAATCGTAGGTCATTTAATCCCCGCCGGTACGGGTATTTCCGCGCGGCAAATGGCCAAAGAGTTTAACCAAAAACGCAAAGAAACTAAAATAGGAGAGAAGTAATGCCAACAGTAAACCAATTAGTAAAATACGGCCGGGCAAAAGAACAAAACAGAACTAAATCGCCCGCGTTGCAAGCCTGCCCCCAACGGCGCGGTGTTTGCACCCGTGTTTACACCACCACCCCTAAAAAACCGAACTCTGCTCTACGCAAAGTAGCCCGTGTGAAGCTGACTTCCAAAATGGAAGTAACCGCTTACATCCCGGGTGTGGGGCACAACTTGCAGGAACACTCCATCGTGCTCGTGCGCGGTGGCCGTGTGAAAGACTTGCCGGGTGTGCGTTATCACATCATCCGCGGCGCGTTAGACGCTGCCGGTGTAGAAAACAGAAAGCAGGGCCGCTCGCTTTACGGCGTAAAACGCCCCAAAGCTGGTAAATAATTTTTAGGAGTGAGATAAAAGAATATGCCGAGAAAAGGTTTAAGACCCAGAGACAGAAGACCGCAACCCGCGCCGGATTATAAATATAATTCCGTGCTCGTGGCCCGGTTTATTAACAAATTAAATTTTGAAGGCAAAACCGCCACCGCCGCCAAAATCTTGGACGACGCCATGGATATTATTGCCGAAAAAACCAAAGAAAACGCCTTAGACGTTTTCACCAAATGTATTGAAAACGTACGCCCCTTGGTGGAAGTAAAAGCCCGCCGCGTGGGGGGTGCTAACTACCAAGTACCTACCGAGGTAAAACCCTTGCGCAGCACTACGCTGGCCATGCGCTGGCTGATTGGTGCCGCCCAAAGCCGCAAAGGCCGCCCCATGGCTGAAAAATTAGCCGAAGAAATCATCTTGGGCGCCAAGAAAGAAGGTACCGCGTTTAAAAAACGTGAAGATGTGCACCGCATGGCCGAGGCCAACCGCGCGTTTGCCCATTTTAAATGGTAAGCTAGGAACTCAAATCTATGGCTGAATTTAAAACCTATCCGTTAGATAAAATCCGCAATATCGGTATTATCGCGCACATTGACGCGGGTAAGACCACCACTTCCGAACGTATTTTGTATTATACCGGTAAAGTGCACAAAATCGGCGAAACGCACGACGGTGCGTCCGTAACCGACTGGATGGAACAGGAACGTGAACGCGGTATTACCATTACCTCCGCGGCCATTTACTGCGTGTGGAAAGATTGCCAATTAAACATTATTGACACTCCCGGACACGTGGACTTTACGGCCGAAGTAGAACGCTCCTTGCGCGTGTTAGACGGCGCTGTATGCTGCTTTGACGGTGTACAGGGCGTAGAACCGCAATCCGAAACCGTGTGGCGCCAGGCCGATAAATACCACGTACCGCGAATTGCCTACATTAACAAAATGGATCGCATTGGCGCGGACTTTATCCGCTCGGCCAACTCCATTAAAGAAAAATTGGGCGGTAACGCCTGCCCGATCCAGTTGCCTATCGGCGCCGAAGACAAGTTTGTCGGCGTGATTGACCTGGTAAAAATGAAAGGCATTATTTGGGACGGCGACCACAACGGGGCCACGTTTAACGAAGTGGACATCCCGGCTGAATCGGTGGAGCTGGCCAACCAATACCGCAACGAAATGTTGGAAAAACTGGCGGACTTTGATGAAAACATCATGGAACGCTACTTAAACGGCGAAACCAATTTTACCGTAGAAGAAATTAAAAAAGCTATCCGCAAAGGTACACTAACGGGTAAATTCTTCCCTGTTATTTGCGGTTCTTCTTACAAAAACAAAGGCGTACAGCCCTTGTTGGATTGTGTGAACGACTATCTACCCTCTCCTGTAGATGTGCCGGCCGTCAAAGGCACCAACCCCAACACCGGTGCTGAAGAATTCCGCAAACCGTCCAACAGCGAACCGTTCTGCGGGCTGATCTTCAAAGTACAGACCGACCCCTTTGTAGGGAAACTGAGCTTCTTCCGTATTTATTCCGGTACGATTAAAGCCGGGGACGCGGTTTACTTCCCGGGCAAAAACGCTACCGAACGCTTTGGCCGTATGATGCGTATGATGGCCGATAAACGCGAAGAAGTAAAAGAACTTTCCGCCGGGGAAATTGCCGCTACCGTGGCTATTAAAAACTCCCGCGTGGGGCAGACTATCTGCTCGCCGGATCACCCGATTGTGCTGGAAAGCATTACCTTCCCGGAACCGGTAATTTCCATTGCCGTAGAGCCGAAATCTAAAGCCGACGAAGAAAAAATGTCCAACGCCTTGGCGCGCCTCGCGGAAGAAGACCAAACCTTCCGCGTCCGCACCGACGAAGAAACCGGCCAAACCGTTATCAGCGGTATGGGCGAACTTCACTTGGATATTATCGTTGACCGTATGAAACGCGAATTTAACGTCCAAGCCAATGTAGGCGCGCCGCAAGTAGCCTACCGCGAAACCATCACCAAGACCGTGGAACAAGAAACCAAGTTCGTACGTCAGTCCGGTGGTCGCGGGCAATATGGGCACGTATTCTTGCGCTTAGAGCCGCAGGAAAAAGGCAAGGGCTTTGAGTTTGTCAACGAAATCACCCAGGGCCGTATTCCTAAAGAATATATCCCGGCGATTGAAAAAGGTTGCCGCGAAGCCTTGGACAGCGGTGCCTTGGCCGGGTATCCCTTGGTGGACCTCAAAGTAGCCGTATTTGACGGTTCGTTCCACGAGGTAGACTCCTCCGAAATGGCCTTCAAAATTGCCGCCTCTATGGCTCTCAAAGATGGGGCTAAAAAAGCCAACCCCGTCATCTTGGAACCGATTATGAAAGTGGAAGTAGTCGCTCCGGAAGCCAACCTCGGGGATATTATCGGGGATTTGAGCAGCCGCCGCGGCCAAATCGGCGAGATGGGTGTACGCGGTAACGTACGCTACGTGCGTGCCGAAGTACCGCTGGCTGAAATGTTCGGGTATGCCACCAACGTGCGCTCCTTGTCTCAAGGCCGCGCCTCGTTTACGATGGAACCGAGCCACTACGCGGAAGTGCCTGCCAACGTCGCTAAAGCGATTGTGGAAAAACGCACCGCCGCTAAAGCAGCCGCGTAAGCAAAATAGTTTCAAAGTAGTAGAATTAGACCCCCGAAAACGGGGGTCTTTTTAATGGGTTTATTTTTTCTTTGTAAATTTATTCAGCTCTGTATTCCCACCCTTGATTGATTAAAGACTTGCAAATTTCCCGTCCGTTATCCGTATACCCTGTACAAACTTTTTCCGGGGTTTCGTTGCCGCAAACGTGGGGATAGTCTTTCCATAAATCATAAATACACTTTTCCTCTGAGCAGTTCCCATCACAACGGCATGCATATTGTCCACAACCATCATCAAAAGCATAATAAAAGTTTTTTGTATAAAAGAATAAGTTGTATTTCCAAATGCCTCCTGTTAAATCAACATCCCACAAATTATGATTGGTGTAGTAACTTTCCCCAGTATCTCCTTGTTCCAACCATAACATGTTGAAGTTCTTTTCCACAATATTCATATTAGACAATGCCTCTGCTAGTCTGCTCTTCTCCACTGCCTTTTGATACTGTGGCACCGCCACCGCCGCCAATATGCCGATAATTAGCACCACGACCAACAGCTCAATGAGGGTAAAACCGCAAGCCGTTTTCTTCCCCCCTAGTGTGGGGGAAGTGGCACACAGTGCCAATGGGGGGTTATCCAATAAGGTTTCCTTATTTACAACCCCCTTACCCCCTTTCAGGGTACTTTCCCCACAAGGGGGACAGGTTACAATATTTACTCGTTTTTTCATCATTTTGTTTTCTCCTTATTTTCTGTTTAAGGAGCCAACAAAAACGGTTGTTCCCTTGAGCCAGAGCAAGTGCCTCAAAAAAACAGCCGTAGTCTACCGTATAAAACGATATACATTGGACGCAAAACAACAGGATTCGAAGGCCTGTTGTTCTGTGTCTGTATAGGCCGTTTTCGGACTTGCTCTGGGGTGTTTTCACACCGCCACCGTATGCTGTATACGGTTCCAAAAACAGAAAAAAATTTTTAATTTTTACGTCTTTAAGAGTATAGCAAATTTGCGGAAGTTGAGAAAAGTAAAATCAATTTGTTATTCCCGACAAAGAAACGCGGGAATAACGGTTAATAGACAACGACCAAAAACCTAAATCACTTCTTGGGTGGGGATGTTTTTCAGGGCCGGGGTGTTTTCCCGGATGCCCTTGAGTGCTTTCACCGCTGTTACGTGCAAGGCAAGCAAGATTTTTTTATTCTTCTTTTCCAGTGCCTCTTTAATGCCCGCTAGCGTTTGCCCGGTAGCAAAAATATCGTCAATGTAAATATAGTGGGAGTACTTGGCTAATAGGTCGCCGTCAATTTCCATATCATAATCATCATATTCGTTGGTAATATGGAATACATAAGGCTTGTTGGGGATTTTCCCTTTTTTGCGCGCCAACAACAGCGGCAAACCCAGTTTATAGGCCACCGGCGCCCCAAACAAAAATCCGCGCGCTTGTGGCGTGATAATGGCCGCTGTTTTAAGTGTAGCGGCCGGGATATTCTCCGTTACCAGGGCGCAGAGCTTATCAATGGCGGCCCGGAAACAGTCCGGGTCATCTAGCAGGCCGTTAATGTCAATAAAATTAACGCCCCGGATGGGGAAATCCTTTACAATCGTTAAGCCGTAATTGGGTTTCATAAGTACCTTTACAAATCAACCCAATTATTATACAATATAAACAAGGAAAAAAGTGATCTTTTATGTGCAAGGGTGAACGCACTAAAAAAGATTCACAAATAACCAAATAATTTGGTATAATAATACTAAGTTATTTTTAAGGCAGTAATTTCCTAACCCGTCCGACGGAGAAAAGGACAGGTGTGGGATTTTCTGCCGATAAATAATTTGTAGAAAATACTTAAGGAAAAAATTAAAAATGGCAGAAAAAACAGCTAAAAAAGCCAATGTAATTGGCCAAGAAAGAATCCGCATTAAACTGCGTTCTTATGACCACCGCATGTTAGATGCTTCCGTTACGCGCATTGTAGAAACCGCGCAAAAAACGGGTGCTATTGTGGCTGGTCCTGTGCTCTTGCCGGTTCGGATTAAAAAGTACACCGTACTTCGCTCCCCGCATACCGATAAGAAAAGCCGCGAACAGTTTGAAATGCGCATTCATAAACGCTTGATTGACTTAAAAAGCCCCACCTCTAAAACCGTGGACGAACTAATGAAATTAGATTTGCCCGCCGGTGTAGATGTGGCCATTAAAAGTAACTAAGGAAACTGTAAACACGTATGACAGAAGAAAATAAACAAGCTGCTGGTGCCCAAGAGGCAACACCTGTTGCTGAACCGGCCAAAGCAGAAACTGTCAAAGAAGCTCCGGCTACGTTTCGTTTCGTAATCGGCGAGAAAGTGGGCATGACCCAGCTCTTTGATGAAAAAGGCAACCTGCATGGTGTATCCGTTGTAAAAGCGGGCGATTGCAAAGTTGTGCGTGTCAGAACCCAAGAAAAAGACGGCTACAACGCCGTTTGTGTGGGTTTTGGCGAAGTGAAAGAAAACAAACTGAATAAACCTGAATTAGGCTACTTCAAAAAAGCCAATGTGGCCCCGGTAAGACACATGAAGGAATGCCGTGTCGCCGACGTGGCTGGCTTTGAAATTGGCCAAGTCATTTCACTTGAAAAAATCTTTAAACCTGGCGATTATGTAGACGTGCAGGGCAAAATTAAAGGCCACGGCTTTGCCGGCGGTATGAAACGCCACGGCTTTGCCGGCCAACCGGATTCGCACGGTCAGTCTGACCGCAGCCGCGCTCCGGGGTCTTTAGGTTCTCGCCGCTCTTTGGGTAAAGTAATTTCCGGTCAACGCATGGCCGGCCATTATGGTACCACCACCCATACAGTAGCCAAGATTGAAGTTATTAAGGTAGATAACGAAAACGGACTTTTATTCTTAAAAGGTTCCGTTCCGGGGGCCCGCGGGTCTATCGTTTCCGTCTTAGAAACTTCCAAATACAAAAAACACTATGTAGCGCCGCAGCAGAACAAGATCTCTGCTTCTAAGGCCGCTAACAAGAAGTAAGGACTTGGACCTATGGAAACAAAAGTTTTAGATTTGAAAGGAAAAGAAAAAGGGACGATTTCCCTGCCGGAATCTTTGTTCGGCGTGAAAGCCAACCCCACTTTCTTGCACGAAGTCATTACCGCCTTCTTGGCTAACCAAAGAAGCGGTACGGCGGACGTGAAAACCCGCGCGGAAGTATCCGGCACGGGTAAAAAACCGTGGAAACAGAAAGGTACCGGCCGTGCCCGTCAAGGGTCTTTGCGTGCCGTACAATTCCGCCACGGGGGTGTTGCGTGGGGTCCTACTCCGCACTCCTACCGCCAGGACTTACCGGCCGCTAAACGCCGCACTGCGTTAGCGATGGCCTTGTCCACCAAACTCTCCGAAGGCAACATTGTGGTATTGGAATCGTTGAGCTTCAAAGAGCCCAAAACCAAAGCCTTCGCCGAAGTGTTGGAAACCTTGGCCGCCGGGCGCAAACCGTTGGTGTTGGATAACTTCGCCGACAAAAACGCCCAATTAGCTTGCCGCAACGTAGCAGGCTTGACCCACATGCAAACGCAAGATATTAACGCGTATGAAGTATTAAACAGCTCCAAAGTGATTTTCACCAAAGACGCTGTGGATACGCTCACCAAAACGTTTGCTAAGGAGGCCAAATAATGTCCGGCGCTTACGATACCCTTAAAAAGCCCCTCTTAACTGAAAAGAGTTTAATTGAACGCGATACCCACAACCGCTATGGTTTTATCGTGGGTAAAAACGCGTCCAAAGGCGAAATTAAAACCGCGGTGGAAAAAATCTTCAACGTAACCGTTGTAAAGATTAACACCATTTCCGTCACGGGTAAGACCCACCGTATGGGTCGCTTTGAAGGCAAACGCCCCGATTACAAAAAAGCGTTTGTAACTTTGAAAGAAGGCGATAAAATCGAAGTGGTAGAAGCCACTGCGAAGTAGAGAAGGAGAAACTACGAACTATGCCTATTAAATCATTTAGACCTTACACCCCCTCTCGCCGCACGATCACGGTGTCGGATTATTCCGATATCACCAAGACCGCGCCCGAGAAACGCTTGACCAAGGGTCTGCGCAAAACGGGTGGAAGAAACAATACCGGTATGGTCATGGTACGCCACATTGGCGGCGGCCACAAACGGGCTTACCGGCAAATTGATTTTAGAAGAGAAAAATACGGCGTACCGGCCAAAGTCGTTTCTGTAGAATACGACCCGAACCGCAGCGCGCGCATTTGTCTTTTAAATTACGCCGACGGTGACAAACGCTACATCTTGCAACCCGTAGGCGTACAAGTGGGCGATACGCTCATGTCCGGCCCGACGGCTGATATTAAAGTGGGTAACTGCCTGGCTTTGAAATATATCCCTGAAGGTACTTTTATCCACGCGATTGAACTAAAAGTCGGTAAAGGGGCGCAACTGGCTCGCAGTGCGGGTTCCCAAGCGCAACTGATGGCTAAAGAAGCCGGATATGCCCACATTAAAATGCCGTCTGGCGAAATCCGCTTAGTCCCCAGCGATTGCTGTGCGACCATCGGCCAAGTCGGCAACGTAGACCATGGCAATATCGTTATCGGTAACGCCGGGCGCAACCGCCACTTGGGCAACCGCCCGACCGTACGCGGTAGCGCAATGAACGCGGTAGATCACCCGATGGGTGGTGGCCGCGGTCATGGTAAAGGCGGCAACATTCCGCGCTCTCCGTGGAACCAACCGTCCCGCGGTTTGAAGACCCGCTCTACCAAGAAAGCGTTTAGCTGGATGATTGTCAGCGACAGAAGAAAAAACAAGGTTAAATAAGTATGGGAAGATCAACTAAAAAAGGTCCGTTTGTAGACTTAAACCTGTTGGAAAAAGTTCAAAAAATGAACCAGTCCAACGAAAAGAAACCTATTAAAACATGGGCAAGAGCGTGCACGATTGTGCCGGAATTTGTGGGCCACACCTTTTTGGTGCACAATGGCCGCAAGTTTCTTCCCATCTACGTTTCCGAACGTATGGTAGGTTTTAAGCTCGGTGAATTCTCATTCACCCGGTTGTTCAAAGGCCACGGTGGTATTACAAAGGATTCCACCGCCTTGAAATAAGAGTTGAGGATTTACTATGGAAGCTTGTGCAAAAGCTAAATTTCAACGCTACGGCAGCCGCCGTGTGAACCTGGTGTTGGACCAAATCCGCGGTAAAAACGTAAAAGCGGCCGAAGAGGTATTGCCCTTTGTCGCTAAACGCACCGCCGAATTGGTAGCCAAAACCTTACACAGTGCTGCGTCTAACCTGCAAGTCAAAGCTGGTAAAAAGCTGGACTTCAGCCACGTCTATATTAAAGAGGCGTTTGCGAACTTAGGCCCCAGCGGCCACCTTCGCAGAGTGCAACCCGGCCCGCAAGGCCGCGCGATGCCCTACAAAAAGAGCATGTGCCATTTAACGGTCATTGTGACCGATGAAAAGAAAGGAGGCCGCTAATTTATGGGACATAAGATTCATCCCCGGTCTATTCGTTTAGGCTACATCCAAGATTGGCGCTCCCGCTGGTTTGCGCCGAAAAATATGCCGGCGCTCATTTTAGAAGATGCCCAAATCCGCAAACACATTGACGGCAAATTCGAAATGGCAGCTATCAGCTACGTCGGTATTGAAAGAGCCGGTGCGTTCTTACGCGTGAACATTCACACCGCCCGCCCGGGTGTGGTGATTGGTAAAAAAGGTGCCGATATTGAGGCCCTTCGCAAAGAATTAGAAGCCATGACCGGCAGCAAGACGTTTGTCAACGTCATTGAAATTAAAAACCCGGAAACGGACGCCCAATTGGTAGCGCAAAACATTGCCCAACAATTGGAAAAACGCGCCCACTACGGTGCCGCTATGAAGAAAGCCATTGAAAAAGCGCTTTCCGGCCGCGCCCTGGGTATTAAAATTATGGTATCCGGCCGTTTAGGCGGTGCGGAAATTGCCCGTACGGAATGGAAACGTGAAGGCCGCGTACCGTTGCACACCTTGTGCGCCGATATTGATTACGGTTTCACCGAAGCCAACACCATCAGCGGTAAAATTGGTATTAAAGTGTGGATTTTCAAACGCACGCACTTCGCCAAATCTCCTAAAGAGATTATGAACGAACTGAAAAAACACCGCGACATGGAATCCGGCGCGACCGAAGGTGCTGTGGAAGAAGCAGCCCCGGCAGAGGCCAAATAGAGGTAACGAACTATGTTGATGCCGAAAAGAGTAAAATATCGTAAACCCTTTAGCGCCCCGCGCATTAAAGGCAACGCCAAACGCGGGACCGAAGTGGTCTTTGGGGAATATGGTTTAAAAGCCTTGGAACCCAAATGGATCACCGCGCGCCAAATTGAAGCGGCCCGTATTACCTTGTCTCGTTTCATTAAGAAAAAAGGTAAATTGTGGATCCGCATTTTCCCGGATAAAGCTATCACCAAACACCCCGCCGAAACCCGTATGGGTAAAGGTAAAGGTGCGCCCGAATACTGGGCTGCCGTGGTAAAACCGGGCCGTATTTTGTTTGAATTGGAAGGTGCCAGCGAAGAAGATACCAAACGCGCTATGCGCCTAGCTTCGGACAAACTTCCGATTAAAACCAAATTGGTAACCAGAAGGTAGTTTATGAAAACCAATCAAAAAGCTGATTTAAAAAAGAAATCTTTAGCCGAGCTCAATGAAGCCCTCGGCAAAGCGCAAGAAAAGAAATTCAACCTTCTTTTCAAACACAGCACCACGCCACTGGCTAACCCCATGGAACTAAGAGCTGTAAGACGTGAAATCGCCCTTCTGCAAACCATTATCAACCAGAAGGCCGCTGAAGCGAAATAGAGGTTTAATATGGAAAACAAAGAAACCCGCGCTCAACGCAAAGTGCTTACCGGTGTAGTAGTGTCCGACAAGATGGACAAAACCCGCACCATTAAAGTGGAACGCTTGGTACATGATGCACGCTATGGCAAAACCTTAAAACGTGCTTCCAAATTCCACGCGCACGACGAAGCGAACACCAGCAAACTGGGCGACAAAGTAGAAATTATGAGCACCCGCCCTGTTTCTAAAACGACCAAATGGCGTGTTTCCAAAATTGTGGAAAAAGCCAGAGCATAGTTTAGTAAACTAGGAGTTACTTAACGTATGATTCAATTAAGAAGCATCCTCAATGTGGCCGACAACTCCGGCGCCCGTAAAGTACAATGCTTTAAGGTGCGCGGCGGCCACCACCGGGATATTGCAACCCTCGGGGACGTGATTATGTGCTCCGTACGGGATGCAATCCCTACTTCCGCCATTAAAAAAGGCGACGTGGTACGCGCCGTTGTAGTGCGTGTAGCCCGTGAAAAAAGACGCAAAGACGGTTCCTATATTCGCTTTGATGACAACGCTGTTTGCATCATTAACGATAATGGCGAACCCAAAGGCACCCGTGTATTCGGCCCGATTGCCCGTGAATTAAGAGAAAAGAATTTCTTAAAAATCATTTCTCTGGCACCGGAGGTAGTATAGGTATGAACGTGAAAACGAAAGATACCGTGCTCATTTTAGCCGGTAAAGACAAAGGCAAAAAAGGCGAAGTGAAATCCGTCAACCCGACCAAAAATACCGTAGTTGTGGCCGGTGTGAATATGGTTTCCAAACACCAAAAGCCTTCTCAAAATAAGCAAGGCGGCATCGTGCAGGTAGAAGCCCCCATCCACGCCTCCAACGTGGCGGTGGTCTGCCAAAAATGCAAAAAAGCCATGACGCCTAAAGTGCAAATTACGGCCGACGGTAAAAAAACCCGTGTCTGCCGCAAATGCAACGAAGCAATTATCTAATTAGGTACTGAAAATGACTGCTAAAAAAGAAACCAAAGTAACTAAAGCGCCCGAAGGATACGTTCCGGCCTTGCAAGCGCTGTATAAAGAAAAAGTGCTTCCGGCCTTGCTCAAAGAAATGGGGGTAAAAAGCCCCATGGCCGCGCCGAAATTGACCAAAATTGTCATTAATATCGGCGTAAAAGAAGCCCGCGAAGATATTAAAGCGATGGAAATTGCCAAGAACGATTTGTCTGCCATCGCCGGACAAGCCGCGCAAGTGCGCCGGGCTAAAAAGTCCATTTCTAACTTCAAATTGCGTGAAGGCATGCCTATCGGCGTACGTGTTACCTTACGTGGGGCGCGTATGTACGAGTTTATGGAACGCTTTATTTCCATTGCTTGCCCCCGCATCCGCGACTTCCAGGGCTTCAACCCGAGCTTTGACGGGAGAGGCAACCTGAACTTGGGGATTAAAGAACACTACATTTTCCCGGAAATTGATGTGGAAAAATCTCCCAAAGCATACGGTATGAACATTACGTTTGTTACCACTGCCGATAACGATAAAACGGGCCGCCTGCTCATGGATTATATGGGCTTGCCGTTCCGCAAATCGGGTAAATAAGGAGCAAAGAACTTATGGCTACGAAAGCATGGGTTGCAAAAATGGCCAAAGACCAAAAATTTGCCGTGCGCTACCACAACAGATGCCAAATCTGTGGTCGTGCCCGCGGATATTACCGCGACTTTGGTCTGTGCCGTATCTGCCTTAGAAAAATGGCCCACCAGGGACTGATTCCTGGTCTTAAAAAATCCAGTTGGTAATTTAACAGGAGGAGCTGCCTAAGCGGGCCAACTCTATACGTAGAAAGTAGTTTGCAAGGGCAACTTAAAATATGGATCCAATCGCAGATTTCTTAACCAGAATAAGAAACGCTAATATGAAGAAAAAAGAAAAAGTGGATATCCCTTTTTCTAAAATCAAAACTGAAATTGCGCGCATCCTCAAAGAAGAAGGATATATCGCCAATTTCAAAGCCGTCCACAACGAAACCAAGGGCGGCGTGGTACGGGTATTTTTGAAATACACGCCCGAAAATGAATGCGTCATCCAAGGTTTGCGCCGTGTGTCTAAACCGGGTTCCCGCGTTTACAGTGCGTACAATAACATCCCGAAAGTACGCGGTGCGTTCGGTATTTCTATCTTGTCCACTTCCAAAGGTCTTATGACGGATGCACAAGCCAAAGAAGCCAAAATTGGCGGCGAAGTATTGTGCCAGGTATGGTAAGGGGGAATTATGAGCAGAATTGGTAAAAAAGTAATCAACATTCCCGCTAAAACCAAAGTGGAAATTAAAGATAACGTAATTACCGCTTCCGGTGCATTAGGCTCTTTGTCCTACACCGTGCCGGCCGGTATTACCCCCAAATTGGACAACGGTACGCTCTCTTTCTCTATTGAAGAAAAAGACTTCAAAACCTTAAACGCTTTGCACGGTACTACCCGCGCCAACGTGTTTAACATTATTGAAGGCGTGACCAACGGTTTTACCAAAGTGTTGGAAATCAACGGCTTAGGTTACCGTGCCAACGTAGCCGGTAAAAAACTCAATTTGGAACTTGGGTTTTCTCACCCGGTCAATTTGGATATTCCCGAAGGCCTCACCGTTACGGTGGACCCGAAGAGCGGCTTTGTTACCATCAAAGGTAGCAACAAGTTTTTGGTGGGCGATTTTGCCGCCAAAATCCGCCGCATCCGCCCGCCGGAGCCCTATAAAGGCAGCGGTATTAAATACCAAGGCGAACACATTGTACGCAAAGCCGGTAAGACCGCCGCGGGAGGTAAATAATTATGGCTACTAAACAAGAAAGATATCAATATCGTAAAGACCGCAGCCGTGGGCACCTGCTCAAAAACGGTGCACACCGCCCGCGCTTGTCTGTTTACAGAAGCTTGAAATACATGTATGCCCAAATTATTGACGACAACACCCACAGCACGTTAGTGTCTGCGACGACGTTGTCCAAAGAATTTGAAGGCAAATTTGAGACCTCCGCCAAGAGTATTGAGGCCGCTAAGGCCCTCGGTGCCGCGATTGCCAAAAAAGCAATTGACAAAGGCATTACGGAAGTAATGTTTGACCGCGGTGGACGTGTCTATCACGGCAGAATTAAAGCGTTAGCTGATGCTGCCCGCGAAGCAGGATTAAAATTCTAAGTAGATAGGTGAATTTAATGTCTAACGAAGAAAGAAAAGAAGCGAAAGGCAAAAGAGCCGAGTTTCAAAAAGCCAAACCCGCGGTAGAAGGGAAAACGACGGTTATTAACGTCGCCCGCACCACCAAAGTAGTAAAAGGTGGTAAACGCATGGGTTTCCGTGCCTTAGTTGTAGTAGGCAACGGGCAAGGCAAAGTGGGCGTAGCTATTGGCAAGGCCAACCAAGTACAGGCCGCTATCGCCAAAGCCGAAACGCATGCGCGCAAGCACATGATTACGTTCCCCATTGTAGGCGATACCATCCCGCACGAAGTAATCGGGAAATTTGGGGCCGCCTCTGTGTGGATGAAACCTGCAGCCCCGGGTACCGGTGTAATCGCCGGGTCGGGCGCGCGCCTCTTGTTTGAAGCGGCCGGGATTAAAGACGTGCTTGCCAAAAGTTTGGGCAGCACCAACCCGTGCAATTTAGTGTACGCCACCATGGAAGCTTTTAAACAACTTAAAAGCAAAGAAACCGTGAACGTGCTACGCGGCAAAGCTGAAAAAGTAGAAGTTGCCGCCGAAGTCAAGACGGAAGAAAAGGCCGCCTAGTGTGAAGGAGAATAGAATATGGTAACTTTAAATAAACTTTTCCCGAAACACGGTTCCCGCAAAGCCAAACGCCGCTTGGGTATCGGCCCGGGCTCCGGTTTGGGTAACTACTGCACCAAAGGGATGAAAGGGCAAACCTCTCGTTCCGGTAACACCCGCAAAGAAAGCAAAGAAGGCGGACAGATGCCGCTTATTCGTCATACGCCTAAAAGCGGTTTTTCCAATAAGGATTTTGCCACCCGTTACGATTATGTGAACATTGGCTCCTTGGAAAAACTCTTTGCCGCCGGTGCCGAAGTAACCCCGGAAGCTTTGAAAAAAGCCGGTGCTATTCACTGCGCTTGCCGCGTGAAAGTGCTTGCCAATGGGACTTTAACCAAAGCCCTTAAAGTATCTGCTCATGGCTTTTCTGCCACGGCCAAAGCCGCGATTGAAAAAGCCGGCGGTACTGTAACCGTTATTGAGAACAAATAATGTCCAATAATACAGTTGCAAATATCTTTAACGCCCCCGAACTCAAAAAGCGCCTGCTTTTTGTGATCGGGGCGTTAGCCGTTTTCCGGATTGCTGCCGCAATCCCGATACCCGGTATTAACACGGACGTACTGCGCCAACTTTTTGCCGCCCACCAAAATGGTATTTTAGGTTTTATGAATATCTTTTCGGGCGGTGCGTTGGGGCGTTTCTCCATTTTAGCACTGGGTATTATGCCGTACATCAACGCCTCCATTATTATGGGGTTGGTGCGTGGGGCGCATATTTTCCCGGCACTGGACCGCATGCATAAAGAAGGCGAAAGCGGACGGCGCAAAGAAAACCAAATTACCCGTATTTTTGCACTGTTTTTAGCCCTTTTGCAGGGCGGTATGATGACGTTTGCCATTTCCCGTGTGGAAGGGGCAGGCGGCATTCCGGCGGTGGTCAACCCGAACTTTTTGTTCTTTGCCACCACGCTACTCACCTTAGCAGCCGGGACCATGTTTGTAATGTGGCTAGGCGAACAAATCACCGAAAAAGGGGTGGGCAACGGTATTTCGCTCATCATCTTTGCCGGGATTGTGGACCGCTTGCCGGCCGCTATTAACGAAATTGTCAACCGCGTGCAAACCGGGGAAATGGATTTCTTCGTGGCGATGGTTATTTTTGCCGCGGCCGTAGTGATTACGGCCTTGGTGGTGTGGCTGGAAACCGCCCAACGCCAAATTCCGGTACAATATGCCAAACGCCAAGTCGGTAACCGCATGTACGGTGGCCAAGCCAGCTATTTGCCGTTAAAAGTAGATCAGAGCGGGGTAATTGCCGTTATCTTTGCCTCGTCTGTCATTTCCTTGCCTTTAACGGTAGCCAGCTTTAACCAAGAAGCCGAGTGGGCCCAAAAAATCTTGGGGATGTTCAACCACAGCAGTTTCTGGTATATGGGCTTATTTTCTGCGCTGATTATCTTCTTCTGTTATTTCTATAACTCTATGACCATTAACCCGGCCGATTTAGCAGATAATATGAAGAAGTGGGGTGGTTTTATCCCGGGGATTCGTCCTGGGGAGCCTACCAAAAATTACATTGAATGGGTCATGAACCGCATTACGTTCTGCGGTGCCATTTTTGTATGTTTGGTGGCGGTACTGCCTGATGCGTTCCGTGCGTACTTTGGGGTAGATTTCTACTTCGGCGGTACGGCGCTACTAATCGTAGTTGGGGTAGCGTTGGATACGGTCAGCCAAGTGCAAGCGCACCTCTTAGCGCGCAATTATGAACCGCTGATGAAAGGGTCTAAAAAGATCCGCGGGCGCTGGTTCAACGTAGGACAATAGTTTTAATTTTTCCTCTTGCGCTTTACGCGCAAGAGGAAAACTATCTTTTGACAATTCGTTGTAAAGGGGGCCTCTATGTTACGCTACACAGGAAGTTTCTTAGGTGGCTTGGTGTTGGGCATTGTAGGGACGTTGGTAGCCGTATTTGTGTTTGAAGTAGGGTTGCCGGACAATGACGACGTAGTATGGTTTGAGCATGAAGGAACATGCCTAACCTATGAGCCGTTAAAAACGCTACGTACCTTAGGCCCGGATCGTGCCTTAGTGGCCGAAGCTGATGACATCCTACTGGAAGCACCCATTATGCTCCTGGTTGCACAAGATGTTCCCCCGTTTTACGACGAGCAGATTATTAAAATACCTAGCGGCCGTTGTGCCAGGCATGTGGGTAATTTTAATTATAAAACCAAGGACGACAATTTTAAAACGGTTCCTGTGGTGATGATTAAAGAGTAGGTGTTTTGTGAATATTGTTTTAATGGGCTGTCCGGGTGCCGGTAAAGGGACCCAGTCAGCTAAACTAAAAGAAACCTGGGGCCTTAAACATATTTCCACCGGGGATGTGTTACGGGGCGAGATGGCGGCCGGCACACAAATTGGCAAACAAGTGGCTGCTCTTATTAACCACGGTAACTTGGTGCCGGATGAGCTGATGATTGCCATGTTGGAAAACATCATTGCTTCCACGGACCAAGGGATTATTTTAGATGGGTTCCCGCGCACGGTAGCGCAAGCGCAGGCACTAGACGCTATGATGAGCCGTTTGGGGCGTGAAATCAGTGCTGTAGTAATGATTGATTTACCCGAAGCGGAAGTAGTCAAACGTTTATCCACCCGCCGTCTGTGCAAAAAATGCGGAAAACCCGCCGCTACCACCACCCAACCCACGTGTGAATGCGGGGGCGAACTCTATGTGCGGGCCGATGATGCGCCCGAGAGCGTAAAACACCGCCTGGAAGTATATCGGGCCCAAACCTTGCCGGTTAAAAATTTTTATGCCAATTCCGGTAAGTATGTAGAAATTAACGGCAACCAAACGCCACAGCAAGTTTTTGAGGACATTTGCAAGGTCCTTAAGAAGGTAAAATGATTGAAGTAAAAAGTGAAAGCGAACTAGCGAAAATGCGTGCAGCCGGTAAGGTGACGGCGGCCGTCCTTAAAAAGATGACCGAAATAGTCAAACCGGGCCTGTCCACATTGGACCTGGACCGCGAAGCCGAAAAAACGATTCGCTCCTTCGGGGCGACGCCGTTGTTTTTAGGCTACTACGGGTTTCCGGGCAGTATTTGTGCGTCTGTGAACGAAGAAGTCGTGCACGGAATCCCAAAAAAAGATAAAATATTAAAGAGTGGTGATATTATCAGTATTGATACAGGAGCCCGCCTTGACGGTTTCTGTTCAGATGCCGCAATCACCCTCGCTGTAGGAGAAGTTTCCGATGAAGCCCAGCGGCTGATGGATGTGACCAAAAAGTCCCTCTATAAAGCCATCGGGCAAGTCAAAGCCGGGCGCCGCCTTGGCGACGTACAACATGCGGTGGAAACTTTTGCTATGGAACATGGTATGGGTGTAGTGCGCGATTATTGCGGGCACGGTATTGGCCGCAATATGCACGAAGAGCCCAGCATCCCTAATTTTGGCAAACCGGGCACAGGTCCGGTGTTAGAAGCGGGGATGGTGCTGGCGATTGAACCCATGCTTACTGCGGGAACGTATAAGGTCAGGGAGCTGTCCAACGGGTGGACGGTGGTAACGCTGGACGGAAGTTTGGCGGCCCACTTTGAACATACCGTGGCTGTGACGGCTAACGGCAGTGAAATTTTCACTGCTTTTGAATAGCTTGCGTGCGATGGCTCGCGCGCGGATATTCCTAATTTAATCCGAACTCGGAGTTGTATGAGTGATAAAATCGAAATTGAAGGTAAAGTTCTGGAAGCACTGCCCAACGCAATGTTCAAAATTGAAATCCCGGGCGGTAAAATTATTCTAGGGCATATATCCGGCAAAATGAGAGTTCATCATATAAGAATCCTGCCGGGCGACAAAGTAAGATTGGAGCTTTCTCCGTACGACTTAACCCGCGGCCGGATCACTTATAGGGAGAAATAAATGAAAGTTAGAGCCAGTGTAAAAAAGATATGTCAAAAATGCAAAATCATTAAACGTAACGGCGTGGTCCGTGTGGTTTGCGAAGTTGCAAAACACAAACAACGCCAAGGTTAATTTAAGGAGTATTAAGAATTATGGCTAGAGTCGCAGGTATTGATTTACCGAAAAACAAAAGAATTGATGTCGCTTTGGAATACATTTACGGCATCGGCAAAAAGAACGCCAAAGAAGTACTCGCCAAGTTGCAAGGCCAAATTGACCCGGCAACCCGCGTGAAAGATTTAACCGAACAACAAGCCGGTTTGTTAAACACCATTTTGCAAAAAGAATACAAAGTGGAAGGCGAACTGCGCCGCGAAGTAGCGCAAAACATTCACCGTGCTATTGAAATCGGATCCTATCGTGGGCAACGCCACCGCCGCAACTTGCCGGTACGCGGTCAACGCACCAAAACCAACAGCAGAACCCGCCGCGGCAGAAGAAAAACGGTCGGTTCTAAAGTCAAATAATTTAATATAGGAATTTAACTATGGCAGAAGAAAAAGAAACTAAAACCGCCGCGGCCGCTCCGGCAGCCAAAGCAAAAAAGAAAAATGCCAAAGCGCCCGTGTTTGGCGTTGTGCACATTTTCTGTTCGTTTAACAACACCATTGTCACCGTGTCGGACGATAAAGGTAACACCTTAGCCTGGTCCACCGCCGGTTCGCATGGTTTTAAAGGCACCAAAAAATCTACGCCGTTTGCCGCGCAAATCACCAGCAACACCGCCGCTGAAAAGGCCGTGTCTATGGGCATGCGCGAAGTGGCCGTTAAAGTATGCGGCCCGGGCCAAGGGCGTGAAACCGCCGTACGCGCCTTAGCGCAAGCCGGGTTAGTCGTATCTTCTATTAAAGACGTAACCCCCATTCCTCATAACGGATGCAGACCGCCCAAAGCACGGAGAGTATAGTTTTATGTCAAGAAATATTGGAGCCAGCTGCAAAAAATGCAGAAAATTAGATTGCAAATTGTTCCTCAAAGGGACCAAATGCTACACCAACTGTGTCATTGACAAGTTGGCCGCTGCCACCAAACGCGGGGGTAAAGTACGCAAAGCCAAAGTGTCCGAATACGGCATCCGCTTGCAAGAAAAACAGAAAGCCCGCTTACAGTCCGGCATGTCGGAAATTCCTTTCCACAATATGTTTGCCTCGGCCGCTAAAGCCGAAGGTCAAACCGGTGAAAATTTCCTGCGCAAATTGGAAACCCGCTTAGACAACGTGGTGCGCCGCTTAGGTTTTGCCGTATCTTTAAAAACCGCGCGCCAACTGGTCTTGCACGGCAACGTAACCGTTAACGGCAAAGCCGTCAACGTGCCGTCTTATCAATTGCGCATTGGTGACAAAGTAACCTTGAACAGCAACATGGTGGAAAACGCCATGGTAAAACAAGGGTTAACCGAAGCCGAAAAGCACAATCCGCGCCCGAGTTTCTTGGAATATGACGCGGAAAAGCTGACCGGTAAATTGTTAAGATGGCCCGACAGAGAGGAAATGTCCTACCCTGTCAATGAGCAGCTGATTGTAGAATATTATTCTAGATAGTTTGGAGGCATTAAATGGCTTTAAACGAATTAGTCCTTCCCCAAAAAATTCAGTTAGAAGAAAAAACCGCTTCTGACTACTACGGCAAATTTATTGCCGAGCCGTACGAAAGCGGTTATGGTCACACGGTAGGTAACTCGCTACGCCGCATTTTGCTTTCCGGTATGGAAGGTGCTGCGGTTACCGCGGTACGCATTGCCGGTGCCGTGCACGAATTTAGTGCCGTGCCCAATGTGCGCGAAGATGTGATCAATATCTTGCTGAACTTCAAGCACTTACGTGTAAAAATGGAAGGAAAAACCCGTGAGTATTTGCAACTTCACGCCTCTAAACCCGGCGTTGTAACCGCCGCTGATATTGAAGAAGTGGACGGCGTGGAAATTATCAATAAAGACTTGGTCCTGGCTACGTTAGAAGCCGGTGGCAAGCTGGAAATGGAAATTGAAATTTCCCGCGGCAAGGGCTATATGCCCGGCGAAGAACTCGCCAAAGTGCAACGCCCGGCTGGGTTTATCCCGGTGGATGCGTTATTCTCGCCCATTGTGAAAGTTCACTACGACGTACAACCCGCCCGTGTGGGTCAAAAAACGGACTATGACAGCCTGATTTTGGAAATTACGACTGACGGAACGTTAACCCCGGCTCGTGCCTTGCACCGTGCTGCGGTGTTACTCTCCGGGTCTTTGCATATTTTCACCATTGAAGGCGAAGATGACGGTGTAAAAACCGTAAGTGATGAAGCCGTAGAAGAAGAGGCTGCCCCGGCGGCTGCCACTGTTTCTGCCGCGCAGAGCAAACAAGAAGAAGCCTTAAACCAATCCATTGAGTTTATTGAGCTTTCTTCCCGCTCTATCAATTGCTTAAAGTCCGAAAACATCCACACCGTACGTGATTTGGTAAAAATGACCGAAGCCGACTTAAATATGATTAAGAACTTTGGTGCCAAATCCATGGACGAAATCAAAGCAAAATTAGCCGAGATGAACTTAACACTCGGTATGAAAATTTAAGGAGTCTTGGTCGTATGATTAAAAATACCGGATACAGAAAACTGGGCAAAACGGCTTCGCACCGCAAAGCTATGCTTAACAACATGGCTACCAGCATTATTCTGCACGAAGAAGTAACCACCACCCTTCAAAAAGCCAAAGAAGTGCGCCGCGTGGTAGAAGGTTTAATTACCTTAGCCAAAGCCAAAAACGTGACTGCCGTTAAAGACACGCTTAAAGACGCTGCTGCCGTGAAAAAAGTGGTAGAAGTGTTGGCCCCGCGCTATGAAAGCCGCCCCGGCGGTTTCTGCCGCATTTACCGCGCTGGCCTGCGCCAGGGTGATAATGCGCAAGTAGCGATTGTTAAACTTGTGGACTAATCTATGGTACTAGACTATCTGGGGGGGCTGTTTTCGTCGGACCTAGGGATGGACCTGGGCACTGCTAACTGTTTGATTTACGTTAAAGACAAAGGCATTGTGCTTAATGAACCGTCCGTAGTAGCGATGGAAAAAGAAACCGGCGAGGTTAAAGCCGTCGGTAAGCAAGCTAAACAGATGCTTGGCAGAACGCCTGCCAACATTGTGGCGGTGCGCCCGATGAAAAACGGGGTCATTGCGGACTTTGAAGTCACGCAAGAGATGATCCGCTATTTCATCCGCAAAGTGCACACCCGCAGCAGCTTGTTGCGCCCCCGGATTGTCATTGGCATCCCCTCGGATATTACCGGGGTGGAACGCCGTGCCGTGGATGATGCTGCCCGTCAAGCGGGTGCCCGTGAAGTGTATTTAATTGAAGAGCCCATGGCCTCGGCCATGGGGGCTGATTTACCCGTTGCCGAACCGCACGCCAGCATGATTGTAGATATTGGCGGCGGTACCACCGAAGTAGCCGTTATTTCGCTCGGTGGGATGGTAGTGGCCAAGTCTATTGACGTAGCGGGCGACGAGCTCACGGAATGCATTGTCCAGTATTTCCGCAAGAAATATAATTTGATTGTGGGTGAAACCACTGCGGAAGAAGTCAAAATCAATTTGGGTTCCGTTTATCCTTTAAAAGAAGAAAAATCCATGGAAGTAAAAGGGCGCGACCAAACCCAAGGGTTGCCGCGTACCTTAACAGTAACGTCGGAAGAAATCCGCCAAGCCCTCATGGAGCCGGTGCGTTTAATTTTGGACGTCATTAAGAGCACGCTGGAAGAAACCCCGCCCGAACTGGCCGCCGATTTGGTGGACCGGGGGCTCATGGTAGCCGGAGGGGGAAGCTTACTTAGAGGCATTACGGAACTGATCCGCAAAGAAACAGATATTCCCGTTCACCGCGCCGCAGACCCGCTTAACTGTGTGGCCATGGGTACAGGGAAATACTTAGAACAACTTAGCGACAAAGGGCACCGCTTTTTTGGTTCCCGCCGCAAACCGTTCTAATCGTTGTTTTACACCAAAACGGGCACAGTTCTACAGGGGACGGTGTCCGTTTTTGAGTTTAAGGTGGGGCTTATGAATATGCCCAAGCATCCAATTTCGTTTAAAACCTATACCGGCCATTATCGGCGGCGGTATCTACTGCCGGCCGGGTTTTTGCTGGTATCGTTTTTACTCATGATTTTGCCTTTGCAGGGGTTTGTGGCCTCTGTCAAAGCGGTACTGGCGTATGTGTTTATCCCGCAAATCCGCTTGGCGCACAGTACCGTACAGTATGCCCAAAATGTATCACAAACCGTGCAGGAGCTGTTGCTTGCCCACCAAGAAAACGAACATCTCAAGCAAGAAATTCAAACTGCCCAATTACTGGCGGCCCAAGCCAAAGATGTTTTTGCCGAAAATGAACGTATTTCCCAATTGTTAAAAATCACCCCTACGCGCCCGTGGAAAGGGGTATGGGCCAAAGTAGCGTACCGCGAGCCAACCCAGTGGAACACGGTTATTTTGGATAAAGGCACGGCAGACGGCGTAAAAGAGCGTAGTGCCGTGGTTACGGTGGTAGACGGCCAAGAAGGGCTAGCGGGGGTGGTGGTGGAAACGACCGAAAACACCGCCAAGGTACTTTTAGTGCGCGACGAAGATTTTTCCGCAGCCGTGCAATTAGAGCGCGGCGGCGAAGCCGGGCTTTTGGTGGGGGATGGCCCCCGCCCGGTGCAAATAAAATATATTCCGCTTCTTACCCACGTGGAAAAAGGGGACAAAGTATATACCTCTTCTTCCAGTAGTGTGTTCCCGGCCGGGATTTTAGTAGGAACGGTGAGCCACGTGCGGGAAGGGGATTCCTTCCAAACCGCCCTTACGGTGGAAGTAACACCGCAAGTGTCCTCTCCCGCTGTGCGGGAAGTGTTTGTGATTTTGGATAATTAGTATGTTAAATGCGTTAAAACTTTTCTTTTTATTTGTTTGTGCCACGGTGTTTCACTGGGCGTTTGCCGGGCTATTTGCCCGGGTAGGGTTGAGTGTCAACGTAATTTTAATTTTTGTAACTGCTTTTTGTGCACTCTTCAAATTGCCGTTTGCTTACAGCGCGGCTTTTATTTGTGGCCTATTTTTAGATTTTTTTAGCACGAAGTTATTTGGGGGGAATGCATTTACGTTCACCGTATGTGCCTGTATTATTTGCAATATCGCCCCCCGGTTTGATTTTGCCGAACCGTTCCCACAGATGGTGGCTGTATTTGTTTTAACGTGGTTGGCGGCCCTTTTAAACACGCTGTTAGTGTTTGTGTTTGCTTCGGCCAGTGCGTGGCCCGGGTTACTGAGTACACTGGGGGGCTCGGTGGTGGATGCGCTCTTTGCGCCGGCTGTATTTTGGCTGGTTAAGCGTGTGCTCGGCACCGGTAGTATAGCCAGGCAGGTATAAGCATGACGGTGTTTAAAGCACATTTTGACGGCCGGTTAAAAACACTCCTTACGGTGGCCTTAGTAGCCGGAGGCGTAATTGCACTACGTCTATTAGATATTCAAGTACTTCGTCATGATAATTATGTGCAACTGGCCGAGCGCAACCGCACGCAAATTCTCTATCAAACGGCTCCGCGTGGGCGTGTTTTTACGACGGATGGCATTGCTATAGCTACCAATGCTCCTTCTTTTAGCTTATACTATTTAGGCACGGCTCATGCCGATAAAATCTATTTACAACAACTGGCCAAAGACATTGCCCCTTATTTACACCGCACCACACAGCAAGTACTTTCTAAATTAGAGGAAAGCGGCAAAACGGGGAAAGCCACACTTCTAGTGGACGGCCTTTCTACCCAGCGTGCCGTTTCTTTGCAGGAATTACAACAGTATTATCCCGGTATTTATTTATTGGAAGAATCCAAGCGCGATTATCCCTATGGTTCTATGGCCAGTCACTTGCTGGGTTACATTAGCAGTATGACCGACGCTCAATGGCGCAAGCGCGATCCAAAATTGGGGTACCGCTTAAACGCCAAAATCGGCAAAAACGGCATTGAGCATAAATTTGAACCCCAACTCAAAGGCAAAGACGGGGGGGTGTATTTAGAAGTAGATTACCGCGGGCGCGTCAAACGGATTATTCAGGACAAAAAATGGGTGCCCGGCAGTGATGTCTATTTGACCTTAAATTTTGCCGTTCAACAAGCGGCCGAAGAAGCCCTTAAAAATTCTAAAACCGGGCGTGGCGCGGCCGTAGCGCTGGACCCGCGCACCGGGGCGGTACTCGCGTTAGCCAGTGCGCCCGCGTACGACCCTAATGTGTTTGTGCCATATAGTGATCAGGAACTTCCCGCTTCCTCCAAGCGCATTAACGAATATAATTTAGCTATCCAGGGGATTTATCCGCCCGCTTCCACCTTTAAAATTATCACAGGGGCGGCCGCGTTAGAGGAAGGGAATATAGATGTTACCCGCAAAATTAACTGCACCGGGAAATACGATTCCGGCCCGCGTGTATTTAAGTGTTGGGGCACGCATGGCCCGGTGGATTTTTTTGACGGGATGAGTAACTCGTGTGATGTGTATTTTTATGCCGTAGCGGCGGCCATGGGGCCTGCCCCCATTGAACGCATGGAGCGTAAATTTATGATAGGCCGTCCTACCGGGATTGATCTGCCGGGTGAGAAAGCCGGCAACTTATACGGTCCCACCCGCCGGGCGCGCAACAAAACCTATTGGTTTGTGGGCGATACGCTCAACTTGTCTATCGGGCAAGGGGAACTGTTAGTTACTCCCATAAAACTAGCCCAATTTGCGGCCGCCCTAGCTAGCCGCGGCAACGTGTACCGTCCGTATTACGTAGATAAAATTGTCAGCAATCAAACGGGCAAAGTACAATCAGTGGGACAACCGGAAATTTTGCAGAGAGCCGATTTGCAACCGCAAACGTATGACACCCTTTATAAAGCACTTAAACACACGGTGGATGACGGCACGGCCCGCCGGGCCAAAATCAAAGGATTAGATGTATATGCCAAAACCGGTACCGCGCAAAACCCGCACGGGCCGGACCACGGTTGGTTTATGGCATTTGCCGGACGCCAAGGGGAAGAACCTTCTATTGCGCTGGCAGTTTTTGTAGAATTTGGAGAGGGGGGCAGCTCTGCGGCCGGGCCGGTGGCCCGCGCCATGCTAGAAGCGTATTTTAATATAAACGCACCCACAGAGCCGGTAGCCCCGCATACCGAGGAATAAGTATGGCTGTATTTAAAACCATGCGTGAAAACGCCCGCCGCAAAATGGATATGCCCCTGTTTTATGCCATGTTGGGGCTCGTGCTGTTAGGGGCGCTGTGCATTATGTCTGCGGTCAACAGTCTTTCCTGGTCCAACGCCATTGTACGCACCCATTTAGTGGCCTTGCCGTTGGGGCTAGGGGCGTTTGCCGTGGGACTCAGTTTTAACTATCAAATTTACAACGAACAGTGGAAATGGGTGTATGGTTTTATTTTGGCACTGCTGGTGGGAGTGCTGTTGTTTGGGTCGTATCAGCGGGGGAGCCGCTCGTGGTTTGTGTTGCCGTTTTTTTCTATGCAGCCCTCGGAGATTTGCCGCATTTGTACGTTACTGGTTGTGGCGGCTTTTTTGGATCGGCGCGGGCAACAGCGTATGTATGATGTGTCCACACTGGTGTGGTTAGGTTTGCTTTTGTCCCCTATTTTTGGGCTGATTATGATGCAACCGGACTTTTCATCCGTGGTAGTTACGTTGCCCGCCATTGTGGTGCTACTGTATTGTGCCGGGGCCAATTTATTTTATTTAGGGCTGGGGGCCTTGTTTGCGTGTGTGGCCGGATTTTTTACCTTGTCTTGGACGTACTTGTATTTGCACCCGGAGCTAGCCGAAACGTGGCTAGGCAATGTGTTTTATCAGCTAGCGCATAACGGGTGGTATATGGCGGGATTCTCGCTTTTAGTAGCGGGGTTAGGTTGGCTAGCCTGGTGGTTTTTTAAACAGTTGCGTTTGGTGTTACCCACCTTATATTTCGTATTGGCTACCTTGGTGGTGCTGGCAGGCCTATTTGGCGGGATTTTATTGGAAAACCACATGAAACCTCACCAACGCAAACGCGTGGAAACGTTCTTAGCCCCCGAGGCGGACCCGCAAGGTGCCGGCTATAACGTATTGCAAGCGCAAATTGCCATGGGTTCCGGGGGTGTGCTGGGCAAGGGGTTATTTTCGGGGACGCAGTCGCGCTTGGGGTTCGTGCCGGAAAAACATACGGATTTTATTTTAGCGGTAGCCGGCGAAGAACTTGGTTTGTGGGGGATGCTACTGATGTTGGGGCTGTATATTGCTATTTTGTGGCGCATTGTGGTTATTGCGTATGAATCTAGCGACCGTTACGGTTATTTTGTGTGCGCGGGAATTTTTGGTATGTTTTTTACGTATATGTTAGTGAACTTTGGGATGCTACTGGGCATTGTGCCGGTGGCGGGGATTCCGCTACCATTTATTTCATACGGAGGGTCCAACCTGGTAGCCAGTTTATGGGCGCTAGGGGTGGTGCAGTCCGTGTGTTCCCACCGCATAGGGGTATAAAAAGATGATAAAACCGTCAAAAATTTATAAAATGCGTATAGTGTTCCACTTAGCTGCAGATGCCCCCGGGCGCGCAGATTTGGTAGGGACGCTACGCCACATGGTTGTAAAAAGTGGGCTTGCCTATGCGCGCGCGAAACAAAACCCTGGTGCGCCGCGTATTTCGTATGGTCCCAGTGTTAAACGCGGGCAATTTGCCACGCGCGAATATGTGGATATTTATTTGTTTTCGTCTGTAAACGCGCAAAAGGTGCGCGCTAAGTTGGAGGCTGCCAAACCGCAAGGGATGACCCTTTTGGATGCTACGCGCATTCCGTTTGCCTTAGCCGGTGTACAGCAACTAGCCAGTGTGGTGGCGTATGAAGTAAAAGGAAATTTTGCGGCTTACCACCCGCAACAGACGTTTGAAAATTATGTGTCTTGCGCACGGTTGGAAGTAACGCAACAGGCCGAGAACGGGATGACAATAACCCGTGATATTAAACCGTTTGTACGCAGTGTACAAACCGTGGACCCGGGGCGGATAGAGCTACTGCTAAACCGTGTGGAAGAAAAATGGATGAACCCGCTGGAAGTGCTCTGCGCGTGGCTGCAGATACCAATGCCTAGCGAAGAAGAAGCGGGGGAACGTTTCACTGTTATTCGGCAAGGGTTGTATTGGCAGGATAGCCAAGGCAACCTGACGCTAATTTAAAGACGCTGTTGCGTCTAAGAGAGGATTTATTTAATGAAGCAAGTTGCAGTAGAAGAAGAAAAGAAAACCGTAGAAGTGCTTGTGAACACTTCCTTTGAAGAAACGCGTATTGCTGTATTGGAAAACGAACGCGTCAACGAAATTTTGTGGGAACGCCGCGGTGCTTTAAACATTGTAGGCAACATTTACAAAGGCATTGTGGAAAATGTACTGCCCGGTATTTCCAGCGCGTTTTTAAACATTGGGTACGAGAAAAACGCCTACCTCTACATTTCCGACGTAATCGGCGGGGATAAAAAGAACATTGATAAAGCGCTTAAAAAAGGCCAAGAAGTGATGGTGCAAGTTGTTAAAGATGCCATTAGCACCAAAGGGATGAAGGTAACCATGGACGTTACCTTGCCCGGCCGCTACTTGGTGCTTACGCCCAACCAAAATTTTGTCGGCCTTTCCAAAAACATTGAAGATGCCGACCTGCGCCACAAATTAAACGATATTATCCAATCCCTGGCCGATAAACACCTAAACGGCATGGGGTGTATCGTGCGCACGGAAGCCGAAGAAGCCACCAAAGATGAACTGGAGCGTGAGATTAAATACTTATACCGCCAATGGCAATCCATTTCCAAAAAGTTTGAAACGGTGCGCGGACCGCATTTACTGCACGAAGATATGGACGCTGTTCTGCAAGTAGCGCGGGATGTGCTGAACGAAAATGCCAAAGTCTATTTGCTTGATAACCGCAAAGATTATGAGCGCGTGAAAGATTTTGTGGAAAAAAACTCTCCCGACTTGGCCGACCGGGTACAGCTCTACAAAGGCAAAACGCCCATTTTTGAGGCCTATAACATTGAGCCCGAAATTGATAACCTGCGCAAAATTAAACTGCCCCTTCCCAACGGCGGCAGTATCATTATCCAGGAAGCCGAAAGTTTGTGCGCTATTGATGTGAACACCGGCAAATTTACGGGGAGCAAATCGCAAGAAGAAACCGTTACCCAAACCAACATTGAGGCCGCGGGCGAAATTGCCCACCAGTTGCGTTTGCGCAATATTGGCGGAATTATTGTCATTGACTTTATTGATATGCGCAAAGCCTCCAGCCGCCACCGCGTGGTGGAAGCGTTAGCGCGTGCCGTACAGGGGGACCGCGCCAAAATCCGCATTTTGCCCATCACCAAACTGGGGCTTGTGGAAATGACACGCGAGCGCAAACGTGCCAGTACGGGCAGTTTTATTAGCGAAGAATGCCCCCAATGCCACGGCTCGGGCCGCGTATTATCGGCCGAGAGTATGCGCATTAAAATCCAGCGTGAGATTTACGACTTGACGAGCGGCCGCCCCGGCGGTAGTTTGCGGGTGGTGTTACACCCGGTCCTGGCCGAAGCCATCCGCCGGCGTCAGGATGATATTGAAGAAAATATCCACCGGTCACTTAAAATCCAGGCGGACCCACAGTTAGCTTGGGAAGATTACAAAATTGTGTTAGAATAAGGGTGCGGGGCTACGGCCCCGTACTGCGTAAAGGGGTATGAAACGGATAGGGTCTTGGTTGTTAAGCGGGTTACTGCTCTTAGCGGCAGTATTTTCCCACGCGCAAGGCAAAGTATATTTTGAACAGGAAGGCCGCCCGGCCGGATCTGTAAGCGCGATAGAGCTTAACGGCATTACGTATGTGGACGTACAACGCACGGCGCGCAAATTAGGCGCGCAAGTGGAGTTGTTTGCCACGGCCAAACAGGCCAAAATTACCACCAAAGGCTTTTTTGCTATTTTAACGGCTTCGTTAAATGAAGTCATTGTGAACGGCAAACACGTTACAATCCCGGGGGAAGTGATGATTCGCGGTGGGCAGTTGATGAGCCCGGTGGATGTGTTTTTACTCCCTGCTTTTCAAGTGGCGGTCAACCGCTATATTGATTTTGATAAAAATACATTTATCGTAGAGCGCCGCTTTAATGTGGAACTGACCGACCCTATCCTAAATGCTACCGAAAATTTACTGGTGTTTGACGCGCAAAAAGACGTGGAATATACCACCAGCCAGCCCAATGCCCACACCGTGCTAGTTACGCTCAAAGACACCGTTTTAAAGCGGGATGCTTACAAGCGTTTGCGTACCGATTATATTGCCTCGGCCCAAGTCCGCCAAGTGCGCGGGAATACCGAACTAAAAGTAATTTTAGGTAACAAAGCCAAAAATTGGAGTTTTACCCCCGTTGGGGACGGCAAATTGGTTTTCCGTGCCGCCGCCAAACCGGGCGAACCGGTATTGCCGGCCACCCCTAAAGTTACTACCCCCAAAACAACGCCTGTGGCGGCCCCGGTCATAAAAGCGGAGCCGGAGCCCCTGTCCATTACCGCCGCGCCGGAAGAAGAGCCGGTAACAGTGGAAGACCCTTCTGTACTTACCGAAGATGATTTTGAAGAAATGGTATTGGATTCTATGGACGATACGCCCGTTGCCGCCACCCCTATTGCCCCAAGCGAGCCTTCTTCCCCCCCGGTGGCCACAGCCCCGGTTATTAAAGAAGAACCGCACCCCTTAGCCATTAAAGCGCATAAAAAAATGCGTATTGTGGTGGACCCGGGCCACGGTGGCAAAGACCCCGGCGCCACGCGCAGTAAATACCGCGAAAAAGACTGGAACTTAGCGGTGGGTAATGAACTGGCCAAGCTACTTAAAAAAGGCAATTTTGAAGTAAAATCCACGCGCGAAACGGACGTATTTATTGCCCTTTCGGAGCGTAGCAAAATCGCCAATAATTTCAAGGCGGATTTATTTGTATCCATACACGTGAACTCTACTAAAAACTCTCAGGCACACGGTTTCCAGGTGTATTTCCGCTCGGAAAAAGCGACCGATAAAGAAGCCGCCGCCACTGCCGCCTTAGAAAACGAAGCCATGCAGTATGAAGAAGTGCATTATAATTTTGTGGATGCGCTCTTGCAATCTTTGGCTAAAAACGAATATATTAACGAAAGCTCCAAACTGGCGGGATATGTCAAAAATGCCGTGTATAAACAATCCGGCATTGGGATTGCCGTGGACCAAAAAAATTGCATCCGCCAAGCCAATTTCTACGTGCTTAAAGGGGTGCAAAGCCCCGCTGTTTTAGTGGAAATGGGTTTCATCAGTAGCCCCAAAGACCGCGGTCGTCTGTCGCAAAGTGCGGTGCAAAAAAAGATGGCGCAAGGGATTTATAACGGCATTGTGAACTATGCCAAAACCGAAGGCTGGCTGAAATAATTTTAAAAACTTCCCTGTGAACTTTGTTTTTAACGCACAAAACCCAGAAACGTCATCCTGAACTTGATTCAGGATCTTGTTGTGTTTCTGGGTTTTGGTGCTTTCTGGGCAACCATTTGCCATATTTGGGCAACTTGAAACCGATTTGCCACTCGCAGTACCTACCAGTACAGCTTCGGGCAACTTACGGTTCCAATTTGCCTCAAATCTGACAAATCAGCCTACCTTCTATTGTACGCGGTGATGTTACCAACGGCAACCGATACCCACGCTCAATTTGCGGCGCAAACTTACCTCAAATTTGCTTCCTGTGTTCCGTTTGTTTTGCTCTTATTAGTTGGTCATCCTGAACTTGATTCAGGATGCTGTTTGTCGTTATAGCTCAGTCTTTGCCTGATATTTGTTTTCTCCTCCCTGGAGGGGGAGAACGAGTGCGCTAGCACCGCAGAGAGGGGGAAACCCAGCTGTTGTAGGTCAGGTTTTACCTGACATCAAAAAGTGTCATCCCCGATTTTGCTGTGCGCAGCACTCGGGGATCTTCCCCTTATTTCAAAACAACTCTTTTTCCGGTATTTTCAGCCCGCGTGCAATTTTGCGGATGTTTAAGAGGGCCAAATTACGTTCCCCCCGTTCCACGCCGCCCATATAGGTGCGGTCCAACCCAATTTCCAACGCAAAATCTTCTTGCGAATATCCCGCCGCTTTACGTAAAGCGCGCACCCGCGCGCCAAATTTTTGCAAGTAGTCCTTATCTTGTTTGGTGTATGTATTTTTCATACCTACAACATAGCGTTTTGAATTTTATAAGTACACGGACTATAAGTATCATTTTATGCTATAATAAAGGTATCTTAAGGAGGTGCTTATGAATAAAGCGTTTACGCGCTGTCGTCATGCTGAACTTGTTTCAGCATCTAGTCGTTCTATGGAAGGTTTTACCTTGATAGAGCTGTTAGTAGTCGTGTTAATCATTGGTATATTGGCGGCGGTAGCGGTGCCGCAATATCAAAAAGCCGTAGTAAAAGCTAATTTAGCAGAATTTCAAGTGGCGGCAAATGCCTATATGAAAGCGATTGCATTGTTTCGTTTGCAAGGGTATGATTATCTAACCGAATGGGCTCCTTTCACAGGTGAAAATCCGGCGGTTGTGTCTGATATAGAGCTCCCTGCGGTTAAAAAAGAAGGAAGCGAAAGTTGGACGGATTCCGGGAGGTATTGGGTCTCATGTAATAAGGACAATTTTTGTTATATTCAGTTTTATGGGAAACAAATAGATCAATTACGTTTGCTGTCTTCGCGAGGTTTACCGTGGGCATTAGAACTAACTCCTCATAACAAAAAACAACGCCAAGTTGTATGCCGGTGGTGGGCAGAGCAATATGGCACAGCCCGCATGACGACAGATGCCAAAACGGCTTGTGCAGAGGTCGGTGTGGAATAACATTTTGTGTCTTTATCTTCTTAATTGCTACAATAGTTTGGTGAAATCTCTCATCAAACTATTTTTTGTTTTTGCCAAAATCGGCCTGTTCACCTTAGGCGGCGGGTACGCTATGTTGCCGCTTATGGAGCGCGAACTTGTCGGCCCGTACCTTACCAAAGAGGATTTTTTAGATATTACCGCTGTGGCGCAGTCCGCCCCCGGCATTATGGCTATCAATGTGGCTATCTTAACGGGCTACCGTTTAAAACGCACGCCCGGAGCCTTTTTTGCCGCCTGTGGGGCCGCGCTCCCGTCGTTTATCATCATCTTGGTAATTGCTCTGTTTTTCCAAAAGTTTGCTCAAAACCCCGTCGTACGCCGCATTTTTCTAGGGGTACGCCCGGCGGTGGTGGCACTTATTATGGTACCCGTATTTAATTTAGCCAAAACCGCGGGCGTAACGTGTAAAACCGTGTGGGTATGCGTAGCCACGGCACTAGCTGTGTGGCTACTAAAAATTTCGCCGGTCTACGTTGTGCTTTTAGCCGTTTTGTGCGGCGTACTACTCAGCCACCGGGAGCGCGCCCAATGATTTATTTACAGCTTTTTGCCACGTTTTTTAAAATTGGGCTATTTAATTTTGGCGGCGGTTACGCCATGATTTCGTTTTTACAAAACGAAGTAGTGTATAAACAAGCCTGGCTTTCCACAGCGCAGTTTACCGATATCGTGGCCATTTCTCAAGTAACGCCCGGCCCGGTGGGCATTAACCTGGCCACTTACACGGGCTACACGGCTAGCGGCAGTATGTTAGGCGCGCTAATTGCCACGGTAGCGGTGTGTTTGCCGTCTTTTATTCTGCTTATTTTGGCGGGCAAATTTTTATTTGCCACGCGCACAGCGTACGCCCCGGCGTGGCGTATATTGCGCTTAGTAGTCGTCGGGCTGATAGCGTCCGCGGCACTTACGTTATGCACGCCTGAAAACTTTGTGGACTACAAAAGCGTACTACTTTGCGCGGCCGCCTTTTTAGCGGTGTGGAAATACAAACGGGGGCCGATTGAAGTACTGGTTTTGAGTGCTGTTTTCGGGCTTTTATTATATTAACCTAACTTTTATAAACTAATTTTTTAGACGGTAAAAAATAATACTTGTTAGTTTAACCTAACTTTTGTATAATAATACTAACAGGAGAAATTAGTTTATGAAAAAATTAGTACTGATTAGTTTATTATCCGTTCCCGCGCTGTGCGTAGCCAACCAGTTAACGGACCAAATCACCCGTGCTACCGCCCGTGCGCTTGCCCAAAACAATGTAAAGGTGGAAGTAAAACTTGCTAAACCCGTGCGTATGTCCGACGTTATGTTCCGCCCGGTACGCGGTGGAAAAGATGTTGTCATCCGTGTAGATTATAAAGAAAAATCTTGCACCGGCCGTTTATCCGCGCAAAGCAAAGACGTCGTTGTTCCGGCGCAGTGTGTCGCCGCAGAAGGGGAATATCTCCTCTCCAAAATGCGCCTTACCTTTGCGGACGGTAGCCAAGTAGTCAAACAAAAAAAGGCCCTGCAAACCCAAGGTCAAATTGCGCGCATCCGTTTATAATTTGATGCAACTTTTTTGCGCTTAAGCCACGCAGAAAAGTCTCCTATAAAAATACGCCCTTTCGCAAAAACGAAAGGGCGTTTAATCTCCCCCCGTCATAAGCCGGGGTCATAATTGTCATCCTGAACTTGATTCAGGATCTCCACCTTATTTTCTGGCAGTTGTTTTTTGTCCCCCTTGCGGGGAAAACGTCGGCTTGCCGACAAAAAGGGGGTTTTAAAATAAGAAAACCTCTTTATACAACCCCCCTACCCGGCTACGCCGTACTTCCCCCGCAAGGGGGGCAGATAACAACGCAAATCATTTTTCAGTTGGTATTATCAACTTTTTTGACCATTAGCTCTATTTTCTTGTGTGGTTTGAGGCTGATATGTCAGTTCCACTTCGGCAAAAATAGCGTCTTTATTTTCGTTGAGCCATCGGCGGTGGAGCTTATAGTCGGGGCAGTATTGCGCCACCAGGGCCCAATATTCTTGCCCATGGTTCATATACGTTAAATGGCATAGCTCGTGCACCATTAAATAATCTTGCACGGCTAGCGGCATTTTAACAATACGGTACGAAAAATTGAGATTTTTTTTGCCCGAGCAACTGGCCCACAAAGTCTGTTGGTCCTTAATAAAAATTTGGTTAAATTCCACCCCCATTTTGTGGGCCCACGCGGTGGTTTTTTGGACGAGTTCTTCTTTGGCTTTGTTGCGTAGCCACTGGGTAACCAGTTCTGCCGGGTTATCCTGCGCGGTTTGCAAATACACGTGGAACGTATTTCCGTCAAACGCCACGCCGGGCTCCTGGTCGGGGGTAAGGTACATTTGCGCCGGGAATAAATCCCCATTATAGAGTACTTTATTCTCGTGCAGAGCTTGCGCGGCCGGATCCCCCTCTTTGGTCTCTTTAGCGGGCGAGCCAAACACTTCCGGCAGGTCCTTTTTCAGGCGCTCTAGGAAAAGTTTTACGTCGCTAATTACGGTTTGTGTATCTGCCATGACTATATTATAGCACTTTCTCTCTTGTCATCCCGCAATGTTTTAGTGCGGGATATAGAGAGAAAGCACGCTAGAAACGATTAGTTATAGTAGCAGGTAGTATTTCCGCAAATGCTTTTACAAACCTTAGCTCCTACGGCACTTCGTCTCCCATCGCAGAACCATTGTCCGGGGGTAGTGTCTTGGTGCAAATAAGAATAGCAAATTCCTACATCTCCGTTTTTTTCCCGCGTTCCTTCCACAGCACAAAAATCATTACTATTCATATCCATGATAAAATTTTTACATTTTAAGTCAAAATTGGCAACTTTTGAATCTTCGCATTCTTCAAAATCAATATCTAAATCAGACCAATAAACCGCGTACTCACCAGTGGATAAAAAATAGTATTCCATTATTTTAGCGGCTTGATGAGCAATTAGATTCATTTCTGTAAAGCGTGCTTTAGCCACCGCCACTTGATACTGCGGCACGGCTACCGCGGCCAGTATGCCAATAATCAGCACCACTACCAGCAGTTCAATCAGCGTGAAACCGCCGTTATTAAATAAAGACGTCATCCCGTACTTGATACGGGATCTTCCACGCTTGTTGTTTATAAACAGCAATAACCTGCGTTGAAGATCCTGAATCGAGTTCAGGATGACCTGATGATATTTTACAACTCCATTTTCTTTTTTCATGTTATGTTCTCCTTACAATTTGCGGTTTTGTAAGGCATAACAAACGGCCGCTATGCCCGGAGTACCTAGAGAGTCCCCAACCATAACAGCCGTAGCCTGCCGCCTTGCGGCGGCAAACACTCGGCACAAAGCAACGGGGTTATAAGGCCCGTCACTTTGTGCCTAAATATCGGCTGTTTTTGACCTCTAGGTATAGCTTTTTCAAGCTAACTCGTATTCTTCATACGATTCAAAAACCATTTCAAATTGTACCTACATTATAGCAAAACTTGCAAGCAGTACCCTTAATTTTAAGGTTTTCTTGCGAAAGTTTCCTTTTAATTATACAATGAACTTATGAGTGAAAATTTGAGAAAAACCGCCCTGTGCGGCGCTTGTGAAGCCGCCGGCGGTAAAATGGTAGATTTCCACGGGTGGCTCTTGCCCGTCCAGTTTGATAGCATTATTGCCGAACATAAAGCCGTGCGCGAAGCGTGCGGGATGTTTGATGTGTCCCACATGGGGCAAATCCGTATCGTGGGCAAAGAGGCGTTGCACCTGCTCCAGTACGTCAGCTGTAACATCATTAAAAGTGATGCTTCCGCCGGTACGTATTTCCATATGCTTACCGAACAGGGTACGATTATTGACGACGCTATTTCCTTTTGTTTAGGCCAGGAAGAGTTTTTAGTGGTTGTCAATGCCGCGTGCGTGGACGAAGATTTTGCGTGGCTTACCAAACAAGCCGCCGCGTTTAACGTGCAAGTGAAAAACGAAAGCGACCAATGGGGCATGATTGCGCTTCAGGGCCCCACTGCCCTAGGGGTAGCAGACAAAATGTTGCCCGGCGTGTTGGACTTGCCGCGCTTTCACATTAAAGAAATTGAACTTTTTGGCGGAAAAGGCTATGTAACCCGCACGGGTTACACCGGCGAGGACGGCGTGGAAATCATGCTCCCTAACGGCCAAATAGAGGCGTTGTGGAACGCGCTATTAAAACTGGGCGTCAAACCGTGCGGCTTAGGCGCGCGCGACGTGCTACGCCTGGAAGCGGGGTACCTCTTAAACGGGGCGGATGCCGACCAAACCAAAACCCCGTACGAAGCCAACTGCGGGTGGGTCGTCAAACTCAGTAAAGATAATTTCATTGGCAAAAAAGCCCTGGAAGCCAAAAAAGCCGCGGGCTTTAAAACCAAATTAAAAGCGTTTAAATTAAAAACCGCGGGCGTCCCGCGCGAGGGGTGCAAAGTGTTCTACCAAGGGGTAGAAACCGGCGTACTGACCAGCGGTACCTATTCCCCCTTATTTAAGGGGATTGCCGTGGGCTACGTAGCCAGTGAAATTGCCGTCGGCGCGGAAGTGGAAATAGAAATCCACGGGCGCAAAGTGCCGGCCGAAGTCGTCAAAACACCGTTTTATAAAAATAGAGTTTAAGGAGTGAATATGTACAACCAAGAAAATTGCCGTTTTTTAAAAACCCATGAATGGGCCTTTGTAGAGGGCGAAAATGCCGTCGTCGGTATTTCCAACCACGCCCAAGAAGAAATCAGCGATATTGTATTTGTGGACTTGCCCAAAGTGGGCCGCACCGTCAAAGCGGGCGAAAACTGCTGTGTAATTGAGTCCGTCAAATCCGCAAGCGAAATTTACGCCCCTGTCTCGGGCGAAATTGTGGAAGTGAACACGGCGTTAACTAACGACCCTGCCCTCGTCAACCGCGAACCGCACGCCGGCGGCTGGCTGTTTAAAATTAAAATGGCCGACCCGGGCGAAGTAAATGCCCTATTGGACTTTGCCGCTTACAGTGCCACTATTGCCAAATAAATACACCCCCGCTTAGGCGGGGGAATTTTTTATATAGGACTAGTTATGTTTACCCCTAATACCCCAGAAGACCAACAAGCCATGCTTGCTAAAATCGGCGCCAAAGATATCCAAGAATTACTGGCGCAGATCCCGGAAAAATTCTTATACCCGGCGTTGGATTTGCCCAAGGCCCTTACCGAGCAAGAACTAACCGCCCACGTACATGAACTGGCCGCGCAAAATAAACCGCTTAAAAATTTTATCGGCGCGGGAATGTATGAACATTTTATCCCGGCCGCCGTACCGGCACTCTCCTCGCGCGGGGAGTTTTTAACCGCCTACACGCCCTACCAGGCCGAGGCCAGCCAAGGCACCTTGCAGACCATTTACGAGTTCCAAAGCTGTATGTGTGCGCTGCTAGAAATGGACGTAGCCACCGCCTCCCATTACGACGGTGCCACCGCCATGACCGAGGCCGCCCTGGCCGCGGTACGCATTACGGGGCGCAAGCAAGTGGTAGTGTCCGCACTCTTGCACCCACACTATAAAGAGGTGTTAAAAACCTATACGCGCCACATGGGTATTACCGTCGTAGAAGCCCCGGTAACGGATAAAGACGTGTTAGACGTTGCCGCCCTAAAAGCGCAATTGGGGGCCGATACCGCCTGTTTTATTTTGCAAACGCCTAACTTCCACGGCTATTTAGAGGACGCACAAGCGGTTTCTTCCGTCGTACACTCGTCGGGCGCACTACTGGTTGCTGTTGTAAATCCCATTTCCCTGGGGGTGGTGCAAACCCCCGGCGCGTACGACGCCGATTTTGCCGTGTGCGAAGGCCAACCGCTGGGCAACCCTCTAAGTTTTGGCGGCCCCGGCCTAGGCGTAATGACGGCCAAAAAAGCATACGTACGCCAATTACCCGGCCGCATGGTAGGCATTGCCAAAGATAAAGACGGACAGCGCGCTTTTGTGCTAACTTTACAAGCACGCGAACAGCACATCCGGCGCGAAAAAGCCGCCTCTAACATTTGCTCTAACGAGGCCCTATGTGCCCTTAATGCCGTTATTTACTTGACGTTACTAGGGCCGCAAGGGCTTAAAGAAGTAGCCGAACTTAATTTAGAGCGCGCCCATCAATTAGCTAACTTAATTAACCAAAAAAGTTTTCACGTGAAAACTTTTTCACCCTTTTTTAATGAGTTTGTAGTCACTTGCCCGGTACCTGCGGCCCAGGTCATCCAAAAATTGGAAGAAAAAGGCATTGCCGCCGGGTATGACTTAGGGGGTAGTGAGCTCCTGGTCTGTGCTACCGAAATGCGCACCGAGGCCGATTTACAAGCCTATGCTAACGCGCTAGGGGGGATTTAAGATGAACGAAATTTTGCAACATAAATTGTCTATTGAAAAGTCAGCCCCCGGCCGGCGTGGGGTACGTTTTGAAAAAACGCAAAAACCAGCCAGTGCGTATTTGCCGCAAAATCAGTTGCGTAAAACCGCACCGAATTTGCCGCAACTTAGCGAATTTGACACGGTGCGGCATTTTACGGCACTCTCGCAACAAAACTACTGCTTAGATGCAGAGTTTTACCCGCTAGGGTCTTGCACCATGAAGTATAACCCCAAAGCCTATGACGTGCTAAGCGCACTCCCCGGCTTTACGGGGGCGCACCCGTTCGCGCCGCAAAGCGCCGTGCAAGGTACCTTAAAATTGGCGTATGAACTGCAAGAACTTTTGAAAAAAATTACCGGGCTGTCCGCCTTTACGCTTCAGCCGGCGGCCGGGGCACACGGGGAGCTGACGGGCATTTTAACGGCCCGCGCGTATCACGACGCGCACAACGGGCAAAACCGCACGGAAGTAATCGTGCCCGATACCGCCCACGGAACCAACCCCGCTACGGCGAATATGGCGGGCTATCACGTCGTAAATATCCAGTCTGCCCCTAACGGGTGTGTGGATAAAGCGGCGTTAAAAGCCGCTCTTAGTGAAAAAACAGCGGTAGTCATGCTGACTGTCCCCAATACCGTCGGGCTGTTTGAGACGGATATTGAGGAAATTGCCGAAATGGTACACGCGGTAGGGGCACTGCTGTATATGGACGGAGCCAACTTTAATGCCCTAATTGGCCTGGCTAAACCGGCTGATTTTGGCGTGGATATTATGCACCTTAACTTGCATAAAACCTTTGCCGCTCCGCACGGCGGCGGGGGGCCGGGCAGTGGCCCTGTGGGGGCCGCTAAGCACGTGGCGCCGTATTTGCCGCACCCGATTGTATCGTGTGAGAACGGGCAATATACCTTGGCCGATCACCGTCCGGAAAGCAAAAACCGCATGAAGGCGTTTTACGGCAATATGGCTGTGGTCATCCGTGGATATTGTTATTTGCGCCAGTTTGACGCAACCACACTGAAAGAAATTGCCGAAAATGCCATTTTAAACGCCAACTATGTGCGTGCGTGTTTAAAGGGCAAATTCAATGCGTTTTTTGACAGAACTTGTATGCACGAGTGCGTGCTCACGCCGCCGGACCCGCATACCACCGGGGTGCATACCAGTGATATTGCCAAACGGTTGCTGGACTACGGTTTTTACGCGCCGACGATTTATTTTCCGCTCATTGTGCCCGAGGCCCTCATGATAGAGCCGACGGAAACGGAAAACAAAGATATGTTGGACGCGTTTGTAGCCGCTATGGAGCGCATTTACGACGAAATCCAAACGGACCCGCAAGTGGTGAAAGACGCGCCGCATAACCAACCCGTCAAACGTATTGACGAGGTGTCGGCGGCCCGACAACCTAATTTAAGGTGGTAAAATCAAGGCCTGCTGACAAGCGCAGGCCCTATTTGTTTATGAATTTACTGCTTACAACCCCGCCGCTCAATGTGTTTGAACAAATGGCCCTGGATGACGTGCTTGTACGCGCGCGCGTCCATGCGCGCACGCTACGGTTTTACAACTGGACGGCCGGGGACGCTGTTACGTTTGGGTATGCCCAATTTATTAGCGAGGTGCGCCGCGGTGTGCAACAAGCACAATTTGCGGGAGCGCTTTGCCGCCGACCCACCGGGGGCGGGGTGGTGTTTCATTACGACGATTTAACCTTTTCGCTCATTTTCCCTACGCAAGATAAGCCTACGGAAATTTACAAAAATTTACACAAATCTATTCACGCCGCCCTTACGCTAAGCGGACTATCCACCCAGGTATTTGACCAAAAATTACCGCCGTCCGCTTATGCGCCCAGCCAACAGCACAGCGCGAGTGCCTGTTTTGTGCGCCCGGTGGAGAACGATTTGCTACTCGCCAACGGGCAAAAAATGCTCGGCGGTGCTATCCGGCGTTTTGGGGAGATGGTACTTTATCAAGGCTCGCTCCAGGTGCCTGGGGCCCGTCAAAACCCCGCCTATAAACAGGCCGTTATCCAGGGAGTGCGTAGTTTTTGGGGGGGCGATTTGACCCTTGCTCCCGCGCAAGAAACTTGGCTACAGGAAGCGCGCCGGTTAGCAAGCGCCCAATATCAAACCTTAACGTGGACGGAGAAATTTTAATGGCAAAATTTTTTAAATTTTTACTGGCTTGTGTATTACTGCCCATTACGTGTTTGGTGGTGTGGCAAGACGTGCGCATTTTGCTAAGCGTACTGGGGCATTTAAGCGCCACGATTTCGTTTGTGCTGGGGGCGGCGGTGTATGCGGGGATTCATTACAAGTATTATAATTTTTCGCGCCTTTATGTATTTATGCACGAGATGACCCACGCCGTGGCCGCTATTTTGTGCGGGGTGCGCATTAAAGACGTACATGTAGGGCAAGAAAGCGGCTACGTCAAAATGAACCGTACCAATACGTTTATTGCGCTGGCCCCGTATTTTGTGCCGGGATATGTGGTACTGCTGGCTATGCTCTACTTGTTACTTAGTTTTTTTATGGATTTGACCCCGTACCGCCATATCGTACTGTTTTTAGTTGGGTTTTTTATGACGTTTCACTTTATCCAAACGTTTCACACGTTGTGGGAGGCCGATCAGCCCGATTTGCAACTGGCGGGGGGGAAGTTTTTCTCGTGCGTGAGCATTGTGCTAGCCAATATGTTGGTGCTGGCGGGGGTGCTTAAAATTTTGTTCCCGCAAGATGTATTTTTATGGACTGCCGTAAAAGAGGTGGCCGCGCAAGTGCGCACAGGGTGGCAAATTATAGTAGACTATATACTGGAGAGAGTTAAATAAATGTCCCCCGAGAACCGACGCAAACGCGCCAGAAAGAAGTTATTTGTGCGCAAAACCAAACGTTTTAGCAAAGCCAGTGCCTTAACGGCCACCCGGCTGGTGCTGTTTGCCGTGATGGTGCTACTGCTTTTGCTATGCGTAGCTTGGATATTTTTTGTGCGCGCGTTTAACGCCCAACACATTAGCGAGGTCATCACCCAAACCTTACAGCAAAAACTAAACCGCCCGGTGATGATTTCTTCCTTACATTTAAAATATTTAAACACGGTGGAATTAAAAGGGTTTTACGTGCTGGATACGTATGGGGAGCCGGGCAAGCCGTTTTTGGCGGCCGATTCGGTAACCTTGGCGTTTGATATTTTGCCGCTACTGGACGGCAAATTAGTTATCCGTGAAGTGTCTTTAAATGCGCCGCGCTTTAATTTAGTGCGCAGTAAAGAAGGCCTTTACAACGTGCCGCGCGTGGAAATGAAGAAAAAAGGGCCCTCCACTTACACCAGCGGTACGGGCCGCAAATTTACGGTAAGCGTAGAGGACTGGCGCATTAAAGAGGGCGTGTTTAGTTTTAAGGATTTAGTTTCCGGTGCGGCCCATGCACTCTACGGGGTGAACGCCAAATTTGAAAATTTACGCTTTGATGACCTCTCGCGCTTTGAGCTAAGCATGATGCTACGCAACCAGTGGCAAGAGAAAATTTCCGAAATTGAAATTGACGCCACCGGGCATATCAACCTGGCTGATTTTAACTGGCGCGAGTTTGCGCTTCGTAGCGTCAAAACGCAAGTGTATTTATTCAAAACCCCCATTGAACTGGAACTGGACGCAGATAATATGGTGGAGCCCCATTTTAAACTGACCCTGGCGGCCCCGTCGTTTAGTGCGCAAGATGTGTCTTTATTTGGGGTGGACAAAATGCAATTTGCGGTGCCCGCTTCTACCATAAAGGCAGAGGGAGCTTTGACGGAAAATTACCGCAAACTTACTTTATCTTCCGTGCAAGCCCAGGCGGGGGATTTGGCCCTGCGCGCAAGCGGCTGGGCGGATTTTGCCGCTGACCCCTGGACGGCGCAAGTGGATTTTTCCACCCCCTTGTTCACCTTGCCCGGTAAAGAAAATTTAGTGCCCCTGTTAGGTAAATACAAACTGACGGGGCGTAGCAGTGTAAGCGGGCAGTTGGCGCGGCAAAATGGCAAATTTACCCTGCCGTTACTCAACGTGCAGGCCGAGGATGTATCGGGCGATTTTTACGGGTTTAAGGCGCGCGGCGTTAGCGGCACGTTTCAGACCAAGCAAAACTTTGCCGATTTGTACGCCCGCACCACGGCCGGACAAGTGAAAGTGGACCGCTCCACCTTTGATAAACTGCAATTAAGCGGGTCCTGGCGCAAAGGGAATTTATATGCCAATATCGCGTCGTGTGAGTTAAACGGCGAGAAACTAAAACTAAATTTAGACGTGCGCAACCTGAAAAATAAAAACCGCAAAATTACCACCCATGTGCATTTTGGCAATTTTGACCCCATAGCATTTATTAACGTGGTAACAGATTTTGTAACCGTAATTCACCAAATTAGCGGCGGAGGACCTGGCCGGCCCGAAGTAACCGGCGAGTTGGCGTGGCTACGCAACTTCCGCGACCGTCTGCCGGAATTTATGCCCAATTTTGCCGGCACTTTATCCGCGGGGACGTTTTCCTCGGCGGTGCTTTCCGGCAATGATTTTAGGGCCGAGTTTAATTTGACCGGCCTTACGGCGGGGGCCAAAATGCTCTCCGGCCCCATTAAGCTAAAACTGCAAGAAGGGGTCATCCACCAAATGGAAAAACTGGCCGCCGAACAAGAAGCCTTAAACGTAACATTTCAGCCCTTTATTATGATGCACCGTATGGAGCGCGCGGGAAGTTTTAGCGTGGGCAAAGTGCTGCGCGACGTAGAAGTGAAAGAGTTGGGCACCTCGGTCCAGTTTGCCGGGGGCGGTATGCAAATTAACAACGCCTACACGGTGGGGCCCACCATTTCGGCCGCCGTGAGCGGGTGGACCGATTGGGTGAAAGAAAATTTTGATTTAACCATTTACACCATGTTCACCAACACCTCCAAAACCGGGGTGCTGGCGGAAAACTTAACCGACGAGTCCGGCAACCCCGCGCTGGCGTTTCGGGTAACGTCCTCTATGACCAAACCCAAACTGGAAATGCTACGCGCCAAAAAAGCCGGCAACATCATCCGCGCCGCCCAAGAAAAGGGCGTAGAGACCGATTTTAACGAAGTGACAAAGTTTATCCAAGGAGAATTCCATGCCACGAAATAACTTAGATGTTTTATGCCTCTTGCAAGAGCATGGGGCCATTGTAGAGGGCCATTTCCAGATGCCTTCCGGCTTCCACAGCCAGACGTATATTCAAACGTCTTTACTGTTGCAGCACCCGCACCTGGCGCAGAAAATTGCGGGGGCGCTATCGGAAAAATTTACTAAAAAAGCAGACGTCATTTTAGCGCTTACCCCGTCGGACAGTGTGCTGGCGCAAGAAGTGGCACGCGTGCGCGGGGCACGGGCTATTTTTGCTTCTAAAGATGAAAACGGCGAAATGATTTTAAAGCATAACTTTACCATTAAACCCGGCGAAAAAGTGCTGATTGTGGACGACGTAGCCGTATCCGGCCGCAAAATCAACCGCGCGATTGACCTGGTCAACCGTTTGCAAGGCGACGTGATTGGCGTGGGCGTGATTGTGGACCGCTCCATGGGGTATTTGCCCTTAACTGTGCCGCTACGCGCGCTACTCTCTTACCCTATTCAAACTTTTACGGCCCCGCAATGCCCGTTGTGTGCGGCTAAAATCCCCTTTACGCACATGGAGGAAATGAAGTGATTGAAATTAAACTCAAAGCTAAAGAAGAACGCCGCCTCAATGCCGGGCATTGGTGGGTGTTTTCCAACGAGATTGACGGCCTGGACACGTCTATTGAGCCGGGCACGTTGGTGCGTGTGCTGTCCCACGAGGGCAAACAAGTGGGGCATGGGTATTTTAACCCGCATAGTTTAATTGCGGTGCGTCTGTTGCAAAAAGGCGAAGACGCCCTGCCCGAAGATTTTGTATTTGAAAACTTGGATAACGCGTACGCCTACCGCAAAGAAATTGGCGTGCGCAAATACGGGCGCATGTGCTATGGCGAGGCCGATAATATGCCCGGCTTGGTGGTGGACCGGTATGGCGACGTATTGGTAGTGGACGTATTGACCGCAGGCATGGAGCGGTTGAAACCCCAAATTACCAAAGCGTTACAAAAGATTTTTAAACCCACCGGCATTTATTACAAAAACGATAGTGCTTTCCGTGCGTTGGAAGGGTTAACCAACACGCCGGAAATAGTGGGCGAAGTGCCCGACCAAGTGGAAATAGAAGAAAACGGTGTAAAATATATCGTCCCCTTGCGCGGCGGGCAAAAGACCGGTTTTTATTTTGACCAACGTGAAAACCGCGAATTTCTAAAACCCTATTTCAAAGATAAACTGGTGCTTGATTTATATTCGTATATCGGCTCGTTTGGTATTACAGCCGCCTTGGCCGGCGCTACGCAAGTGTGGGGGTGCGATTCCTCTGCCGCCGCCGTGGAATGCGCCAAGAAAAACGCCGAACTTAACGGCGTGCAAGACACAGTGGTGTTTCACCGCGACGACGCCGAGCGGCTCCTTTCCGCCCTTAAAAAGGGCGAACTGCCCGACACGCCCGATATGGTCCTGTTGGACCCGCCTGCCTTTGTCAAAAGCCGCAAAGCGTTGCCGCAAGCGGTGGGGCTGTATGTAAAGCTTGTTAAAATGGCATTGGAAGGGATGAAAGCCGGCAGCTATTTGGCGTTTTCTACCTGTAGCCACCACATTTCGCGCGAGCTGTTTGTGGATATCATCCGCCAGGGGGCTAGTAAAGCCGGGCGGCAAGCGGTGTTAGTGGAACTGCGCGGGCAAGCCAAGGACCACCCCATTTTAATTGGGATGCCGGAAACGGAGTACTTGCATTTTGCCCTAATTCAAGTAAAATAAGAGCGTAGGAGGATTTTTTAAACCGCGCACCAAGCGCACCAAACTTTAAAACTATTTTGGAAACTGTATTTTACAGTAGATGTGGCATAAGCCATACAGCAAAACACCAAAATAGCCGCTGAGGTAGCAAGGACGATTGCAAGCGTTTTTCTACCGAATGTTTCCCGCCCGTAAGGGCGGGGGCTACGGCTGTTATATTTAGGGTCTGTTTTGCTGCCCCGGGTATAATAGTCCGTTTTTTTTATACCCCGGGGCCGACAATTAAAAAGGGCCTAATGGCCCAAAAAGGAAACAAAGGTATGAAAAAAAATGGAAATGTAGATGTAGTCATTTGTCCCCCTTGTGGGGAAAACGTCGCGTTAGCGACAAAAAGAGGGGCTAATAAGGTAAGTCCTATTTTGCCCCTCCTACCCCGCCTAACGGCGGTACTCCCTCCACAAGGGCGGGAGATAACAACGCGCGGGTTTACGCTCATTGAGCTACTGGTGGTGGTGCTGATTATTGGTATTTTGGCGGCGGTAGCTGTGCCGCAATATCAAAAAGCGGTGCTGAAAAGCCGCTTTACACAAGCCAAAACCATGGCAAATGCGTTGAGCAAAGCGGAAGAGGTGTATTATTTGGCTAATGGACAATATACATCGCATGTAGAAGATTTAGATGTCACGTTGGATTATACATCCTCGAGTGAAGACCTGGACAATAAACAGGCCTGCGATCCGGAGGACCCAGGGTGTTACTATCATACAGCATGGGGATATTGTTCTTTAAATTCAGGGGGGCAAGTGGTTTGTAAATTGAGAGGTAAATTCCCAGATATAGGTATTGTAATAGGGCTGGTACATAGTGCACTTGATTGGAAAGGGCAGACTTTATGTATAACATCCAATGATGCTACGGAGAATGATACAACTTACAAAATTTGCCAAACGGAAACGGGAAAAACTGTTCCCTCTTATTCCGGCAATCTTTTTTTGTATTGATGAAATTAGGCAGAAAAAGAATGCCGAGGGACAGGATCGAACTGTCGACACCTGGTTTTTCAGACCAGTGCTCTACCACTGAGCTACCTCGGCATTACACACATATTATACCAAAGTTCTAGCAGTTTTTCAAATTTGGGTTATCTAAGGCCGACTTTCGCTTGCGTACCTGCGGCGCATTGCGCCGTCCGCAGGATGTACGCCACGCTCAACTTGCGGCCTTACCTAATCTCAAATTTGAAAACAGGGTGTATAATAATGGTTTGGAATGTGAAGTGGCGGTTTTTCAAATTAGAATTTTCCTATCTACAGTTTACTGTGCTTTGTAAAAAGTTCCACAGCTTGCTCTAAATAGGTTTGGTCCGCGGCATTAAAGCGCGCTAATACCGGGGAATCTATATCTAACACGCCCCATACGTGCCCGTCCTTAAAAATAGGTACTACAATCTCACTGTTGGACGCACTGTCGCACGCAATATGCCCCTTAAATTCGTGCACGTTTTTAACTAGTTGCGTTTGCCCGGTTTGCGCCGCCGTGCCGCATACGCCTTTGCCTAGCGGGATGCGTACGCACGCCGGTTTGCCTTGGAACGGCCCCAACACGAGCGTATCCCCACGCAACACGTAAAACCCGGCCCAGTTCAGTTTATCTAACCCGTTAAACAGCACGGACGACATATTAGCCATATTGGCTACCGGGTCGGTTTCCATAGCAAGTAAGCCCTCTAACTGGCGTAGTAAAAGGGGGTAGTTGTTCATACCCTTATTGTATCATTATTGCAATTATCCTACAAAAAGACTTACAATAATGGGTAGGGCCTGTGTGCCCCAGGAGGCTTATGCCAAGAATTGAAGTAGATGAAAACCGCTGTAAAGCGTGTTATTTATGCGTAAGCGTATGCCCCAAAAAATGTTTGGGCAAAAGCAAAACCATTAGCAAAAAAGGATATTTCCCCGCGGTGCAAGAACGCCCGCAAGACTGCATTGGGTGCAAGATGTGCTATGTGATGTGCCCGGATGTAGCCATTACCGTTTTGAAAGATTAAGGATTTTTTACTATGACCCAAAAAACGTTACGAAAAGGAAACGAAGCCCTAGCTGAAGGTGCTATCCGCGCCGGGGTGCGTTTCTTTGCCGGGTACCCCATTACCCCGCAAAACGAAGTACCGGAATATATGTCCGCCCATATTGCAGACGCAGGCGGTGCGTTTGTGCAGGCCGAAAGTGAGTTGGCCGCTATCAATATGGTGTACGGCGCGGCCGCTACCGGCACGCGCGCTATGACGTCTTCTTCTTCCCCGGGCATTAGCCTGAAACAAGAGGGGATTACCTATTGTGCCAGTGCCGATTTACCGTGCCTGATTGTGAACGTCATGCGTGGCGGGCCGGGCCTGGGCAGTATTGCCGGGGCGCAAGGGGATTATTTCCAGGCTACGCGCGGCGGCGGAAACGGGGATTATCATATTTTAGTACTAGCACCCAACTCGGTAGAAGAATTGGGAAATTTCCCCAAACTGGCTTTTGACTTAGCCGAAAAATACCGTATGCCCGCTATGATTTTGGCCGACGGGATTTTAGGGCAGATGATGGAAAGTATGTCTTTTAATTTTGACCCGGTGGACCCCAATAAACTGGGCAAATTTGACTGGGCGGTGGACATCCACAAAAACGGTCGTGCTAAAAATAACGTGTTTTCTTACAAAGGCGATAATTTGATTGCCGACGTGGTGGAACGCGCCAAACGCTACGGTCTGGTGGAACAAACCGAACAACGCTACGAAGAGCGCAACTGCGAAGGGGCCGACGTGATTTTGGTGGCTTACGGGTTGTCTTCCCGCGCCTGTTTAGAGGCTGTGAACCACGCCCAAGAGCAAGGCCTGAAAGTGGGGCTCTTCCGCCCGATTACATTGTGGCCGTTCCCGTCTAAAAGGCTGGCGCAGCTAGCCGGAAAAACCAAAGCTATGCTCGTGGTAGAGCAGAGCTTGGGCCAACTGGTGCAAGATGTAAAACTAGCCGTAGGGGATCAAGTGCCGGTGGGGCTTAATGCCTATCCCGCCGGAGGACAGCCGGACGGTGCCCAAATTTTAACGGCGGCAAAATCGCTTTTAACAGGTCAAAAAGAGGGGCTATTTACCCTTAAAGACCATGCGGACGGGTTCACTTTCCACTGTGCACGCGATTTGAAATTAGGCGTACAGGGCGACCGCAAGGGGGAAACCAAATGAGTACCATTTTAGCTAAAAAACCAAACGCGCTGACCGACGTGCCTATGCACTACTGCCCCGGATGCGGGCACGGCATTGTGCACCGCTTGATTGCCGAAACCTTAGAAGAACTGGGCGTGGCCGAGCGCGCAATTGGCGTGGCCCCGGTGGGATGCGCGGTGTTTGCCGACTCTTACTTTGCGTGTGATTGCGTGCAAGGTGCCCACGGGCGCGGCCCCGCCATTGCTACGGGGATTAAACGCTCCAAACCGCAGGCGATTGTGTTTTCCTATCAAGGGGATGGCGATTTGGCCTCTATCGGTATGGCGGAAATTGTGCATGCCGCCGTGCGCAACGAGAACATTACCGTCATTTTTATTAACAACGCTATTTACGGGATGACCGGCGGCCAAATGGCCCCGACCACCTTGGTTGGCCAAGTGGCTACCACCGCCCCCAAAGGGCGCGACCCGAAACTGCAAGGTTGGCCCATCAATATGTGCGAAATGTTGGCGCAGATTACCGGCAGTAAATTTTTAGCGCGCGGTGCGGTGGATACCCCGCAAAACGTGCTGAAAACGAAACAATACCTTAAAAAAGCGTTTGAAAACCAGATAAATAACGTCGGGTTTTCTATGGTGGAAGTCATTTCCCAATGCCCTACCAACTGGCATGCGGACGTACAGCAAGCGTTGGAATTTGTGCGTACCAAAATGATGCCACAATATCCGCTGGGCGTATTTAAAGACAAGGGGGCCAACTAATGTATCAAGGGATTCGTATTGCCGGATTTGGCGGACAAGGCGTTATTTCCGCCGGGATTTTACTGGCGCAAGCCGGCGTGGAAAATAAATTAAACGCCAGCTGGTTGCCGTCCTACGGGCCGGAAATGCGCGGCGGCACGGCGAACTGCTCGGTGGTAGTGAGCGACGGCGAAGTATATACGCCTATTGTCTCCCGCCCCGATAGCGTGATTGTGATGAACGAGCCGTCTTTGCCTAAATTTGAGCCCATGCTTAAAAAAGGCGGGTTACTCATCTTAAATAGCTCGCTTATCAACTCGCGCCCGACGCGCACGGATATTAAAACCGTGTGCGTGCCGTGCAATCAAATTGCGCAGGAACTGGGTATGGACCGTATTGCCAACCTGGTGGCGTTAGGCGCGTTTATTAAACTTACGGGTGCGGTGAGTATAGAGGCCGTGGCTGACGCTATGAAAAAAGTGTATAAGCGCGCCAAGCCGGAGATGTTGGCGCTTAATAAAAAAGCGTTAGAGGCCGGTTTTAACGCGGTGTAAACAAACGTCTGCAAGCACACGCCCCGGGGATTAAAAATAGCGTTGCTAAAAAGACGGCTAATTTCAAATTCCATGCGTCCGACGCCCACCCAATGAGGGTGGGCGATAAGGCGTCCCCCAGTAAATGAATCATCAAAATATTAAGTGCAAACGCCATAGCGCGGATGTGGGCATTTGTTGTGGCGACCAAGGCGGCGGCAATTGCCCCGGTGGGCATAAACAAAAGCGTTAACGCCAGGCCCATCCAACCCAAAACAGCAGCGGTATGTGTGCTATACAGGGCCAACCAACAACACGGTAAAGCGGCCAGAAAACTGCCGGAAATTAGTTTATAATACGCGTTTTGCGTGCGCTTTAACAGGGCCGCGGCCAGTTGCCCACCCAGATACGTGCCGATTGCACCACCGATAATTATTAAAATGCCAAAATAAGTGCCCGCTTGGGCCACATTGACCCCTACGTAACGGTGCAAATAGGTGGGCATCCAGGCGGCTAAACCGCCCATGACAAACGTCATCATGGCTTGGGCAAAACAGACCCGTAAAAAGGGCTGATTTTGAAGGAGCGGTAAGTAATCCCGCAAAGCCGGGCGGACGGTTTGCGTTTCGCGCACGGTGTCTTTTAGTAAGGTGAGGGCTAATATAGCTAAGAGTACGCCCGGTACTCCCGCCACCATAAAAGCGATTCTCCACCCCCAGTGAGTGCCTACTAAGCCGCCCAGTACATAGCCCAGCGCACTGCCCACAGGCAACGCCAGGCCAAATGCGGCCAAGAGGGGAGCGTGTTTTTCTTTGGGGTAATTTTCAGCCAAAAAAGGTTGGGCCATGGTGGTAAAACCGCCCTCGCCTACGCCAATTAAACCGCGCGGAATTAAAAGCGACGCATAATTTTTAGCCAGCCCGCACGCCAGGGTGGCCCCGCTCCACAGTAGGGCACTGAGTGCAATTAAACGCGGGCGAGAAAAACGGTCCGCCAGGTAGCCCATGACCGGGGCATAACACATATATACGACCATAAAGGCCGAGGCCAGGGTGCCGAGCTGAAAATCGGTTAAATGCAGGTCTTGCTGTAAGAGGGGAAAGACGGAAAAAAGGACTTGCCTATCCAGGTAATTGAGCAAGTTTAGGCCAAATAAAATCCAAAATAAATGCTTGATTTTCATGCGCTTATTCTTATTCTATAAAAAAAGGACGAATTTTGTATAATAAGAGCGTATGAAAGGATTTACGTTTATAGAACTGCTCTTGGGAGTGCTGATTATAGGCGGGCTGATGTTGTTTTTCTTGCCGCGGTACACGCAACAGGTGCAAAAAGAACACCAAACGCAAATGAAGGTATTAAACAGCGCGCGTAATTTGCAAAAACAATTAGATGCCCAGCAAGCGCGCCAACAACAGCAACTGGACCAACTGGGTGGGGCTCGCCCACTTAATCGCAAACGATAGTTATTTGATAAAATACTACTAAAGGAGAATTTATGAAGAAAGGTTTTACACTGATTGAACTATTGATTGTAATGGTAATTGTTAGCTCTTTGATTGCGGTAGCACTGCCTAAATATAACCGCGCGATGGAGCGCGGACGTGCGTTGGAAGGAATTAACAAGGTAAAATATGCGGCAGAGTACATAGCGGCCAAATGCCTTGCCACGGGTATTGCAACAACAAATACAACTGATGTTACCAAAGGAGAGGATACTTTTATTCAGGATTATGATACCCCGCCGAATACGGTTACGTCTGAATGTGAGGCAACAGTTAGTTTTAAACGCAACAGCTCCAGTGGGTGGAATTATACCTTAACGGCTGTGAGTGATGAAGAAAAAACCACCATTACGTGTAGCGGAACAGATTGCGAAGCGTTAGGGTTGGTGGCGGACGATTTATTATAAAGAGTACGGTTGTTCGTATAGCGGGCTACGAGAGTGGCCCGCTTTTTTTATGTTGGCGCAACGTTTCAAACAGCACAATCGCCGCTGAGCTGGATAAATTGAGTGAGCGCACGGGGCCCGTCATGGGAATAGTGAACAAACGGTCTTTGTAAATTTCGTAAAACTCCGGCGGCAAGCCAAAGCCCTCTGCCCCAAAACATAAGAAGGCGTCTGCGGGGATGGGTACGTCCCAATACGCGGTTTTGCCTTTGGTAGAGAGGAAAAACAGTTTTTCGCGCGCGGGTTGTTCTTTTTCTAAAAAAAGCTCCCAGGTTTCGTAGCGGCGGTAGTCCAAATTGGGCCAATAATCTAGCCCACTGCGGCGGATTTCTTTAGACGCAATTTTAAAACCCAGTTTGCCCACCAGGTGCAGGCGCGTTCCCGTAGCGACGCAGGAGCGGCCGATATTGCCGGTGTTAAAGGGGATTTCGGGGTTAATAAGTACAATATTTAACATAATTTATTTTACCTACGCTATAACAGTTCGCAGCCCATCAGCACCGCGTAGGGTAGTGGATAAGATGATTTTTCAAAACCGAGGTTAGTTTGGTGGGCTAGTTGCCCGTATAGGCGTACTGTAAAGTACGTCAAGGGCAAGGGACACCAAAATAGCCCGGTTTTGAAAAATTGTATCGCTATCAAGCAACGCAATTTAAAAATTTTTTGTTTTTAAATTGCGTGCGCCAAAATGTGCATCGCGTCCGCCGTTACTCTTCCCAACGGATAAATAGCGGAGTCAACACACTGGGCAAACTATCGTTCTTGGGCAACACGCGCAACGCATAATCCTGCCGCCCGCTGTTTTGCGGGGCTACATCCGCCTCGTAAATGTACGTTTCGCCGTCTTTACCGGTGCAGTTCATGGGGATCGTAGCCAGTTTTTCCAGCCCGCCCACGTTGCCGCGGCGGCCTAAAAAGGCCTCCACTTGCACTTCTTCGGGTTTCAAATTTCCCAGGGAAACGTGCGCTTTAAAGTGTACTTTGTCGCCCATTAAAATGGCTTCTTGCGGGGCAGAGGTGACATCTTTAATGCTGACGCGGAACCAATTGTCGGCAATTTGTTTGCGCCAATCGGCCACCGCTTGCACTTTGCCGGGCTCGTTAAGGCCTAAACCGTAGTTATGGGCCGGCACGTAAAAGCGGGTGTAATATTCTTTCACCATGCGGTTGGTGTTAAAGAACGGGGCAATATGCTTGACCGATTCCTTCATCAGCGCCACCCACGCGGCGGAGAAGTTCTCTTTATCGCCCTTGGCATAATAGGTGGGGGCAATATCTTGCTCCAACAGGCTGTAGAGGGTTTCGGCCTCTACGGCGTCGCGCTCGGCGTCGGACTTGTAGTTTTCGTTTCCGCCGATAGACCAACCGTAATCACACGGGCCTACTTCGTCCCACCAACCGTCTAAAATAGACAAGGCCAGTGCGCCGTTTAAAGCGGCTTTCATGCCGCTGGTGCCGCTGGCTTCCATGGGGCGGATGGGGTTATTGAGCCACACATCCACGCCCTGTACCATATAGCGGGCCACGTTCATATTGTAGTCTTCCACAAAGACGATTTTGCCTTTAAAGCGCGGGTCGTTTTGGGTAAGGCCGACAATGAGCTTGATAAATTCTTTGCCTGCCGTATCAGCCGGGTGGGCTTTACCGGCAAAAACAAACTGTACCGGGCGGGCCGGGTTGTTGATGATTTTATCCAAACGGTTTAAATCTTTGAAAAGTAGCGTCGCGCGTTTGTACGTGGCAAAGCGGCGCGCAAAGCCGATGGTCAGCACATCCGGGCGGAGCACTTGTGCGGCTTTTTTCACACTCATCACGTCCATACCTTGGCGGGTGAGTTGGCGTTGCAAACGGCCGCGTACCATATTGATGAGTTTGTTTTTGCGGACCGTGTGCACGTCCCACAGTTCGCCGTCGGGGATGTTGGACATGTTGTTCCACGGCTCCGTTTCCGACGGGTCAATGTACCCCAGTTGGTTGTTATTGTAGAGGTATTTGCGGTAAAGGTCGTTGAGCTCGTGTGAAATCCAGGACGAGCTGTGAATCCCGTTGGTGATGCTGGTGATCGGTACTTCGATTTTGGGCAAGTTGGGCCACAGGTTGTGCCACATTTCGCGGCTGACGGCACCGTGCAGTTTGGCTACCCCGTTGCAAAAGGCCGAGAGGCGCAACGCCACTACCGTCATACAATACATGGGCGACTGCGGTGTTTCTTTGCCCAGTTCCAGAAATTTATCCCAGCCAATACCCATTTCGTTAGCGTAAAAGTCCATATATTTGCGCACGAGGGCCGGGTCAAAGTGTTCGTTGCCGGCAATGACGGGCGTATGGGTGGTAAAAACGGACGTGGTCCACACTTTTTCGCGCGCTTGGTCAAAAGAGAGGTGCTCGTTTTTCATCAAATCAATGATGCGCTGGAAGAGTAAAAAGGCGCTGTGCCCTTCGTTAATGTGGTACACGGTGGGGAAAATACCCATGGCCGTTAACGCTTTCACACCGCCAATACCTAATACTACTTCCTGGCGGATGCGGTTTTCACGGTCGCCGCCGTAGAGTTTCTCGGTAATGACGCGCTGGGCGGGGGTGTTTTCTTGCAAATTGGTATCTAACAAATAAAGCGAGGTGCGCCCCACCGGCACGCGCCACACACAGGCTTTGACGGTTTCGCCGCCTAAGGGGATATCTACAATGATATCTTTGCCGTCTTTTTGCACGCGCTCTACAGGCATGTGGGCCCAGTCGTTATCGGGGTATTCTTCGTTTTGCCACCCCTCGCGGTTGATGAGCTGTTGGACGTAGCCTTGTTTGTAAAAAAGGCCCACGCCGATAATCGGCATGCCCAGGTCGCTAGCGGACTTGATATGGTCCCCGGCTAACATACCTAACCCGCCGGAGTAAATGGGGAGTCCCTCACCAATGCCGTACTCCATAGAGAAATAGGCCGTTAAGAGGTTGCCGTTTTCCTGGTGGTGGTCCTTGTACCAGGTGTGTTGTTCGTTTTTATAGGCGTAGTAGCTGTCTTTTACTTGGTTTAAAAGGTTGACGAAATTGGGGTCTTTGCTTAGTTCTTCAAAGCGTTGTTGCGGCACGCACCCTAAAAACCATTTGGGGTTGCGTTTGGCGGTGGTCCACAGTTGGGGGTCAATTTGTACAAATAGCGCAATGGCGTGTGCGTTCCACGTGAACCACATATCGCTAGCGAGCTCTTCTAAAAATTTGATATTGTCCGGCAAATTGGGCTGGACATTAAACGAGTGAATTTTCATCCCTTTTCTCCTAAAATTAAGTTATATAGATTATATAAAAAAACCGCCCGGTTTTGGCGGGCGGTTTTGAGAAAAAGAATCCGTTACAATACAGCAGTTAAAATGACAAAATAGGCAATCATCAGGGCTAGCCCCAACCCAAAGGCGGCTTTGACCCACTCTTTGCTTTTAATACCCAGTTTAGAGGCACAAATAATGTTGGGGATATTGCCCGGAATGAGCATCCCGCCGGATACCACCAAGCTCATCAGCAGGAACGTAAGCGTGCGGTCGCTAATGGCGGGGGTAACCTCAATGGCGGCCAGGGTGGCGTTATCCAGTACGGCCGAGAGCATGTTAATCCAGTATAACCAACCCGCAGACAAGTGGGTAATAGTCTTTAGGGCAAGCGGTTTTAAGCCGTCGCCCAAAAACGTAAGGGCCATGACAAACAAATACACTTTGGCCGCGCGGATGACAATGCCTTTAACCGTGTTATCACTGCCCATTTCGGCCGCTTTGGCACCGGGGGCTTTTTCTTGTCCTTCGCGAATAGAGCTAGCCATCCCTGCCATAAAAAGTACGCCGCCCAATACAAACCAACCCAAATGTTGGATAAGGTAGAAAAAACCGGCGTTGTGCGGCTCGCCCGAGAGTTTGGAAATGACCACCGTGCCTAGCGGTTCGCCAATGGCGGTCAGCACCGCCCCCATGCCAATCGCATAGCACGAAAACGTAACCAGTTTAATGCGCCCGGCACGCTCCAGCGGGAGCATGACGGCAATTTCCGCCAAAATTAAGGCGGCAATAATAGCGGTAATGATACTGGAGGTAAGCCCCAAAATGACTACAATTAAAAACAGCGTCCAGCGTAGCCCAATGCCTTTGACGGCCTTTTGCGTAAGATTTTGTAAATGGGTGTTAAATTGGCGGAATAAAAGCCCGGCCACCAGTACGGCTACCGTAATTTTGATAGGGTCTTTTAAGGCCGTCAAAACCAGGTGCCCGCTCCACACGTGCGAAACGGTAACGGCAAACGCCCCGCAGACAAATAAAAACGCTTCTAAATTTTCTTCAATTTTGTGAACGGTCAGCGGTAAGATAAGCACCACCACAATAAGCGCAGAAAGCAACACGGTTTGTAAGATGGAAAGTTCCATAAAGGCTCCTAAAAATGCTGTAAAAAAACGTCCCGTACGAGATTCGAACTCGTGATCTCCGCCTTGAGAGGGCGGCGTCCTGGACCACTAGACGAACGGGACATTACTAATATTTTAGCATATTTTTTTGTCTTGTGAAAAAGGCTTGTTTTTAGAACCTATTTTTCTTATACTATAAATACAATTTGATCTGTTTTTGGAACCGTACGAAGAGTACGGACAACTCTTGTATAAGGGTTTTGTCTCACTCCAAAAATAGCCGCTTATCAGGTACAAAATGGCGACGGCTGTTTTGTACCGAATGTTTGCCGTTCGTAAGGACGGCAGACTGCGGCTTTTATGCGCAAGTGAGTGAGACAACGAGTGCATAGTAGCCGTTTTTACGTGCATTTTCCAAAACAAATGAATTGTAAATGTCCAATTAAGAGAGGAAAATGTATGACAAAACAAAACACCCGGCGGGGTTTTACGCTTATTGAGTTGTTAGTAGTAGTTTTAATTATCGGTATTTTGGCGGCAGTGGCCGTGCCGCAATACCAAAAAGCCGTGGATAAAGCGCGCTTTACGGAGCTTATTACCTTGGTTAGACACGTTAAAGACATGCAAGAAGTATATTATTTAGCTAACGGCACTTATGCGGCCGATTGTGAAGAATTGGGAATAGATATTCCCAATGGGTATGAATTAAATGCGGATAAGCGTCTAGTTGAGCCTAATAAAAATTACTTAGTGGGTTGCAGCTGGAGTTCAAATAGCAAAGTTGCCGGAACTATGGAAAATATAACTAGTGGTGGAAACTTGGTCGCGTATGCCATTGGCTTTGCAAATATAGAGGAAAACCCAGGCCAAATAACTTGTTGGGCCAACAATGAGGAGCGTTATCAGCATCTATGCCAAAGTGTATGTAGTACAGACTTGGAACAACAGTTTTATCCCAATGGGCAGGCAAATGGGTTTATGTGTAGAATAAATTAATTTTAGATGAAACGGCTTAAAATGCTAAAATATCTAAAAAGGTGTCATCCTGGATTTGTTCCAGGGGCTCCACCTTGGAAGATTTTTAGCATTTTTCGTTGTAGGAGTACTTCACTATGGAAATTGGAATCGTCGGCCTACCTAACGTAGGCAAATCCACCCTTTTTAATGCGCTTACGTGTGCCGGGGCTGAGGCTAGCAACTATCCGTTTTGCACCATTGAGCCCAACGTGGGCATTGTAGCCATTCCCGATAAACGCTTAGATAAACTCTTTGAGATGTTCAAACCGCCCAAGAAAACAGCCGCTTTCATTAAATTTGTAGATATTGCCGGTATTGTCAAAGGGGCCAGCCAAGGCGAGGGACTAGGCAATAAATTTTTAGCCAATATCCGCGAAGTAGATGCCATTATCCACGTGGTGCGTTTGTTTGAAGACGAAAACGTCACCCACGTGATGAACTCCGTAGATCCCTTGCGCGATATTGAAGTCATTAACACAGAGCTTATGCTAGCCGACCTGGAAAGTGCTACCAAAATTTGCGACCGCTTAGCTTCTAACGCTAAATCAGGCAAGAAAGATGCTGTGGCCGCGTGGGAGCGCATGAAAGAAATTAAAGCCGCGCTGGAAAACGGCAAGCCGGTTTCTTCACTTGGCTTAGAGCCCGAGGAACTTAAAGAGTATCAATTTTTAACGTCCAAGCCCGTCTTATATGTAGGTAATAATAGCGAAAAGCGCAACGCCGAAAATGCCGCCAAAGTGGCCGCGTACGCCAAAGAAAACGGCGCCGGGTTTGTGGAACTGTCCGTGAAATTTGAGGCCGACATTGCCGAATTTAGCGAAGAAGAAAAGAAAGCCTTTTTGGCTGAAACGGGCAATGAATATACCGGGCTAGAAAAAGTAGTGCGCGAGGGTATGAAACTGTTAAACCTGTGCACGTATTTTACCGCCGGGCCGGAAGTGGAAGTGCGTAGCTGGCTCATCCCCGTGGGGTGCACGGCCCCGCAAGCCGCCGGCAAAATCCATAGCGACTTTGAAAAAGGGTTTATCCGCGCCGACGTCTATACGTTTGACGATTTGGAAAAATTCGGCAGCGAAAAAGCCCTGCGTGAGCACGGTTTAATCCGTAGTGAAGGCAAAGACTATATTGTGAAGGACGGCGACGTTTGCCTGTTTAAAGTAAATGCTTAACTGTACACATTTTGGCACGTGCGGCGGTTGCACACTTTTAAACCTGGCTTATGAAGAGCAAGTGAAAAAAAAGCAAGCCAAACTCCGTGAAATTTTAAAAGACTTTTGGACCGGCGACATCCCCGTTACGGTGACGGACGAGCCGCAGTATTTCCGCAACAAAGTGGAATTGGGGTTTTGCCACCAAGTCAAATGGCGCGCCGATTACGACAAAAAAGACCCCGCCAACAAAACACGCCCCTTAGAATTTGAACAGTGCGTAGGCTTTAAGTTAAAAGGCCGTTGGGACCGCGCCGTGGATTTGCAAGCGTGTTTTTTATTTAACGAAAAACTAGTGCCCTTGGTGGCCGCTATTCGCGCGTGGGCCGCCCAAGAGAATTTGCCGTATTACGACCAGCGCAAACATACGGGTATTTTACGCCATTTAATGGTGCGCGAAGGCAAAAACACCGGCGAACAAATTGTAGTGCTGTTTGTAACGGATGATTTTAACGAAAAAACGTTTGTGCAAGCGGTGGAGTCTGTACTGCCCAACGCCAACATTATGGCCGCGGTAAATAATGGCCTCGCCGACACGGCCGAGCCGGAAAGTTTGCGCGTTTTAAAGGGCAAAGATCACATCTTTGAGAAAATCTTTTTGACGAACGAAAACGGACAACAAGAGCGCGAAGTGATTTTTAAACTTTCGCCGCAATCGTTCTTTCAAACCAACACTAAAACCGCACAAAAAATGTACAGCCGTGTGCGCGGAATTGTTAAAAAAATTGCGCCTAAAAAGATTTACGATTTGTACGGCGGCGCGGGCAGTTTTTCACTTTCGTGTGCGGACTTGTGCGAGAAGTCCATTTGCGTGGAAAGCGTGGCCCCGGCTATTTACAACGGGATTGAGAACGCCAAACTAAACAGCGTGCAAAACGTGCAGTTTTTCTGCTCGCGCGTGGAAGATTTTGTGCGCCAACAACCGATAGAAAAAAAAGACGCACTGATTATTTTGGACCCGCCGCGTGGCGGTATGCACCCGCGTGCGTGCAAGGCGGTGGCCGAGAGTGGAGTCGCAAATGTGCTCTACATTTCGTGCAACCCGGTTACGCTGGCCACAGATTTAAAAACGCTCACACAACATTATGATATTTTGCACGTGGAAGCGTTTGACTTTTTCCCGCACAGCGAACATATAGAAACGTTTGTGCAACTGAGATTAAAATGACCGTTGAAGAAGCTTTAAGTTCATTAAACCCGCAACAAAAAGAAGCCGCCTTGTACGACGGCGGGCCGTGCCTCATCGTGGCCGGGGCCGGGACGGGCAAAACTAAAACTTTAACCACTAAAATTGCCAAGCTAATCGCGGACGGCTATCACCCGGCGCGTATTTTGGCCGTTACATTTACCAACAAAGCCGCCGGCGAAATGCGCGAGCGCGTGGACGCTTTAGTCCCAGGTGCTGGGCGGCGCGTGTGGATTCATACATTCCACTCGTTTGGTGTGCGCATTTTGCGCCAAAATGCCGAAAAGCTCGGGCTTACCAAAGATTTTGCTATTTATGATGATAGCGACCAAAAGAAAGTTGTTACCCTCCTTTTAGAGCAAATGGGCGTGAAAGAGCCCAAAAAAGAAGTCAATCAAATAGTCAGTATTATTTCCCGCGCCAAAGACGATATGGTAACTCCCGACGGACTCATGCAGCAAGCCACCGCCAGTGGCCTGGACGGCAAAATCCGCGCGGCCGAAATTTACCGCCGCTATGAGCAAAAACTCAAAGAAGCGGGCGCGTTGGACTTTGGCGACCTTTTAGTTAAAACCGTTATTTTACTGCGCGACCATACAGACGTGCGCGAATATTACCAGGACTTTTTTCAATATGTCCTTGTGGACGAATACCAGGACACCAACCGCACGCAGTATTTAATTACCAAATACTTAACCGCCAAAACGCGCAAACTGTGCGTAGTGGGCGACCCGGACCAGAGTATTTACTCCTGGCGTGGGGCCAATATCCGTAACATTTTGGAATTTGAAAAAGATTTTAAGGACGCTAAAATTATCACGTTGGAGCAAAACTACCGCTCCACCAAAGCCATTTTGGACGCCTCCAACCGCCTGATTACCAAGAACAAAAAACGTAAAGACAAAAACTTGTTTACCGATAAAGGCGCCGGAGAGCCGATAGAAGTGCATGCGTGCCAAACCGAGGGAGACGAAGCGCGGTGGGTCAGTGTGCAAATCCAAAAACTGGTGGAGAACGACGGCGCCAGCCTTAAAGATATAGCTGTATTTTACCGCACTAACGCCCAGAGCCGCCCTTTTGAAGACCATTTCCGCCGTTACCAAATTCCGTACCGCTTAATCGGCACCGTGCGCTTTTATGACCGTAAAGAAATTAAAGATATGATGTGCTACGCGCGCCTGCTTATTAACCCGGCCGATAACGTGAGTTTGTTACGCATTATCAATACGCCTACGCGCGGCCTGGGCAAAGTGGCGCAGGACCGTTTGATGGCGTACGCGGAGGACAATCAACTATCCCTCTATGACGCACTGAAAAAAGCCGCTTATGTACCCGGCCTAGGCAGCGGTGCTATGAAAGCGGCTGTCCGGTTGGTGCAACTGTTTGAAAATTGGCGCGGGGATATGCTGCTTACCGCCCCGGCGGATATTTTTAACAAAATTTTGAACGAGTCCGGCTACTTGGATAGCGTCAAAGCCGAAATGGAAAAAGACCCGGAGGCGCAAAGCCGTTTGCAGAACTTGGACGCGTTAATTAACGCCGTTAAAGAGTACGAAGAGCGCTCTGCGCGCGGGGAAAAAGAGCCCAGCGTGGCCGACTTTTTGCAAGAAGTTTCTTTGCTCTCCGGTGAGGATGACAGCCAAGCCGGCGAGGGCGGCGCGGTAACTTTGATGACGGTGCACCTAGCCAAAGGACTTGAGTTTAATGATGTGTTTGTAACCGGGCTAGAGGAAAATTTGTTCCCCATTGGGTGCGATAACGAAGACGACACCGAAGAAGAACGCCGTCTGTGTTACGTAGCCATGACGCGCGCCAAAGAAAAACTGTTTTTAACGTACGCGCAGTCCAGGCGCAAATTTGGCCAACGCCAGGAAAACCCGCCCAGCCGCTTTTTGTTTGAAAGTGGGCTGGTAACCGAAGAAGAAGTACAGCAACGCCAAACGCGCTTTGCGTGGGGGGGCAATTCCTCCTACAGTGGCGGCAATTACGAGCGCTACACCGCCCGCAAACGCCAATTTAGCGAAAGTTACGGCGGCGGTTTTAGCGGGTACGCGCGCAAAAGCCGTTTCCAAAAGCAATATGACGAGGACGGTTACGAAATTGAACGCGCCGAAGATAACGATTTCCCCTCGTATGACGATATTCCCTCGGTGGGCAGCTTGTATGCTACGCCCAAAGTTGCTGCCCCGCGTAGCTTAGCCGACCCGCGCCGCGTGCCCGGTTTTGTGCAGGAGCCCAAAATCCCCGCAAAGCCCGGCCCCAAAAATGAGGACGGCATAGCCGTGGGCGGCCGCGTGAAACACGGCGTATTTGGCGAGGGCAAAATTGTGCAAATTGTAGGCAGTGGCGAGGCCGCCAAAATTACCGTGGCGTTTGGCAACGGCACGCGCCGGACGTTTATGCTGAAATTTGCCCCACTTGAGATTTTATAACTACGGTTTCGGATAGTGCCACACGGTGTTTACTTTTCTTTCGGCTGGAGCTTGTGCCCCTGTATCCGATTGACAAGTTTTATTGGCTAAGGAGTTCAAATCTATATCGTTCAAAACAACACACCGACGTCTATTAGCTAATACTGCGCTGTTCACGTTCCGTAGATAGTGCTGGTATTGAATTCCCTTGCTTTTCACAGAACAAGACAAATAGGGATTATCATCTACAATAGAAAAACAGTCTGCTTCGACTTTTGATACATCAATATCTAATAAAGTTCTATTTGTAGTATAGTTTCCATTGGATAAATAATATAACTCTTGAGCATTGGCCCATGTGTCAACGGCATTTTTTATAGTGGCTAATCTGCTTTTTAATACTGCTTTTTGGTATTGCGGAACGGCTACCGCCGCCAAGATACCAATAATAAGTACAACGACTAACAGCTCAATAAGCGTGAACCCACTGTTACTAAATAAAAACGTCATGCCAAACTTGATTTGGCATCTTCCACGCAGGTTGTTTATTAACAGCAACGGCAAGCGTTGAAGATCCTGAAACAAGTTCAGGATGGCTTGTTTTTTTATGGTCATCCCCGAGTGTTTCTGTCGGGGATCTCCTCCTTGTGTGTTACTAAAAGAGGTGGGGATTCCCGATAACAACTTACGGGAATGACTATTATTTTTACAGTTATTGTTTTGCATAATACGTCTCCTTTTTTATGTCAGGCTAATAACTGACCTGTTCTTTCAATTTGTCTGTTTGGAGAACGTATGCAAAAACGGCTGGCATATTTGCGAGCCTATGTCAGACGCAAGTATAACAGCCGCGGTTTTTCAATTAAACGAAAAACGCTCGGCACAACACAAACGGGTAATTAGGCCGTTTATCTTGTGCCTGTTATCGGCTATTTTTGGCGACATAGACTCCCCTATTCGGGGTCTGCGTTTCTTAAACGCTTCCAAAAACAGAATACAAATTGTATCTATAGTATAATAAAAAAACGTCGTTTTGAACAGTATTTAAAAATAAAGCCAAGATTGTTTTTATTTTTCCAACATTACCACGTAAAATGTTTAGTGGGCTGAAATGCAAGATTACAAGGGTTGTTATTCTTCCGCTGTTTCTTCGGGGGTTTCGTGCGGGGTAATGTTCATAGACGCCAGGAGCATATCCACCAGGCGTATGTCGCTAGGGTATTGCACCAGTTCGTGCGCTTTAAGTAGGGAAACCCAACGGATAGACAAAATTTCGCTTGCGTCGTGCTTGCCAATGCGGCCCAATTTTTTCATCAGGTACCACTGCACCATTTTTTTGATGTAATTGCCTTGGAACGTGAACGCATATTTCACGCGGATCATGGGGCGGATAATGGTGGCCTTGTAGCCGGTTTCTTCCAATACTTCGCGCAAAGCGGCTTGGCGGGGGGTTTCGCCCGCCTCAATATGGCCTTTGGGGAAGGTCCAAATTTTTTTGCCTTTCATGTTTTTGACTTGCACCAAGAGTACCTTGCGCCCGTCTAAAATCACGCCCCCGCATGAAAATTCCGATACGATCATTTGGTTGTTTTCTCTAAGTGTTGTGCCGCGTTTAAGATTTTTTCTTCCTGTAAAATAGGTCCGTAAAATTGCACGCCAATGGGCAGGCCGTTTTCGTCCTTACCAAAGGGCACGCTAATGCCCGCCAGGCCGCCAATGTTACCCTGGCACGTGTACAAGTCCGCCAAGTACAAAGAGAGCGGGTTTTCGTCTTTTTCGCCAATTTTAAAAGTCGTTGTGGGTGAGGTGGGCGTTAGCAACACGTCCACTTTCTCAAAGGCTTTTTTGAAATCTTCTTTGATGAGTTCGCGCAATTTGAGGGCTTTTAAAAAGCACTCCTCGTACCGTT
>CACWMG010000001.1:91055-98182 GCA_902761975.1 Candidatus Avelusimicrobium pecoris
CTTCGTAATAGGATTTTAAATCGGGGGCGGTTTGGTCGCTATATCCGTAGCGGATACCGTCGTAACGGCCCAGGTTGGAGCTGGCCTCTGCGCTGGTAATAATGTAGTAGCACGGGGCCGAATATTTAGCTAGCGGCACTTCTACTTCTATGAGTTCGGCACCCAGTTCTTTTAATTTTTGCGCGGCCAGTTCCGTTTGCTTTTTAATGGTGGGGTTTAAACCGTCCAAAAATCCTTTGGGCAGACCCACTTTTACGCCTTTTAAATCGGCGGTAAATGCTTGCGTGTAGTGCGGTACCGGGGCGTCAATAGAGGTGGAATCGTGCGCGTCTTTGCCGGAAATTATTTCCATTACAAGCGCCGCATCTGCCACGTTGGCGGTAAGTACGCCTACTTGGTCCGCACTAGAGGCAAACGCAATCACGCCGTAGCGCGAAATGCGCCCATAGCCCGGTTTTACGCCTACCACCCCGCAAAAGCCCGCAGGTTGACGCACGGAGCCGCCTGTATCGGTCCCTAAGGCGGCGGGCACCATACCGGCCGCTACCGCGGCCGCAGAGCCACCGGACGACCCGCCCGGTACGCGTGTTACGTCCACGGGGTTGTGTACAACGCCTAGCGCGGAGGTTTGGTTGGAGCTACCCATTGCAAATTCGTCCATATTGGTGCGCCCAATAATCACCGCGTCGGCCGCCAGTAATTTTTCCACCACCGTGGAGGTATAGGCCGCCGTATAGTTGGCTAGCATATTGGAGCAACACGTGGCCTTGTGGCCTTGGTACAAAATGTTATCTTTAATGCCCACCGGCACGCCGGCTAACGCACCCAGTTTTTCCCCACGCGCTTTTTTGGCGTCAATTGCTTTAGCCTGGGCAATAGCGTCCTGTTCAAATACTTCCACAAACGCGTTAATTTGCGGGTTTTTCTCGGCAATTTGCGCTAGGTAGTAGCGGGTAATTTCTTCGGCGGATTTTTTGCCGGATGTAACAGATTCTACAATATCAAAAATGGTCATTTTACAGTACCTTTTTTACTTTGGCTTGGTCGTTTAATTCTTGGGCGAACATAGCGCGTAGTTTCGCCGCGGCGGCTTGGTCCGTAACCGCTTGGTCTTTGCGGGTGTGGGCGGCCAGGGTGGCGTTGGTGAGTTTCACAGCGTCGGTGTTAATGGCTTTTAGGTCGTTGACCCAGCCAAACAGGGCGCGCAGTTGGCCCTCGTAAATATCGGCTTCTTCGGGGCTGACCGTCATACGGGCCAGTTTGCCGGCTAGTTCTACGTCTTGTTTGGTAATCATAAAAACTCCTTATTACTTATATTTTATATAATAATCACACACAGTGGAGGATTTTTTATGACTAACCCAGAAATTAACACGCATTTTGTACTGGTTGTAATTGCGATTATTCTTTCCTGCTTGGGCGGATTTTGGACGATTCCTTTGGCCTTGGCCGCGCTTGTGTTTTCCCTGCGCGCCAGCGACCTGGTGTATCAAAACCGCAACGAAGAAGCCCAAAATATGGCCTGGTGGGCCGGGCTGTTTGGGTGGTTGACAGTAGGGCTAGCACTTATCCCAATTATTTTGATTGTGGTGTTTAGCGGTACGATTTTAGCTTTGTTGGGTGCTGCCATTGCCGCCGGGTAGTTATTTCTTCTTAAAATCTTTTTCGGCCAGTGCAAATGCGTCTTTTACGGGCATGGGTTCTGTGGTGGCAAAAACTTTGCTCAAAAACATCTCGTGGTTGGAGACAGCGTGGATAATTTCGTCCATTAAAAACCCTTTATCCACCTCGCGCTCCACGGCGTCAATCACAGCGTCGGCGTCGTGCGGGGCCAGGATGTTTTCCACGTTGCAGTGGAGCATTTTAACGGCACTGGCGGCCTCGTATTTCAGGCGCCCTTTAAAAAGCGGAAAACTGACCACACACCCTTTGTAATTAAGGCGTTTTTTAAGGAGCCCTTTAATTACTTTGTCGGAAAGCATGGCCTGGTTGTCGTTATCTATATTGGGGAAAATCATGTCCGAGGGCATAATAGCATCTGCCCGGCGGAATAAATGTTTGTAAGGCACAAATTCGGCGTCTTCCATTTGCGCGAGCGTCTTGAGAACGCCCGAAACCCCCGGGAAGTACTTTATACAATTGAGTGCGCCGCCGTTGGAAAGCCCGGCCACAAAATCACCCGCCATTTGCGTTACCTGCAGGGGAACCTCTCCAAACGTGTAGGCACTATACCCCAAATCCACTACCGGGGCCAGCACCCAGTTAATCCCCACGGCCCGTGCCATACGCGCGGTTAAATAGCCTTTGCGGTATGCAATATCTTGCGCTTGGTTACTGCGGGAAATCCACTCGTTGGAAGGCAAGGCGGGTGCGTCGGTAACTACTTCGCACAAATTACTTTTGATGTCGGCGCAAAATAAAAGTTGGCCATAAGGGGAGGCGTCTTCCACACACTTAATAAAGTCCTGCACCTGTTGGGCCGTACCCCCGTACAAGCAAAATCCGCCTACGCCGCGCCGCGCCAGTTCCTGCGCTTTTTTAAGCGTACTTTTACCGAACCAAAAACCTGGGAAAACAATACGTGCCGGCTTCATAAGCGGGCCTCCTTAACGGCCTTAGTCCAACAGTACAGAGGGAACCAGGGCCTCCTCGGTTTGGGATGGGGCAACCGCTACGCCGGTGGAAGTTGTCCCCGCGTCAGCATACCCGGCCGGTTTAGCATCCGGCGCTATTTCGGGACGCAAGGGAGTATCCACCCACTGAAGTACCGATTGCGTAATGTATTTGTCTAATAATTCATGCCCGGTGTAGTCATACGCCGTTAAAAAAGTAACGTTGCCCTCGCCCGTAGTCAAAAAAGCGACGTTGCGTAAAATACTGGCTTCCAAAAAGCCTTTTCTGTCCCCGGCGCTGGCGGCAAGCATGACGGCCCCTTTGTAAGCGCGCAAGGCGGGCACGGGCAAAACGTCGCGGATATTGGCACTGGGGCTGATGAGGCCAATGCCTAAAACGTTCGGGTTTTTTTCGGTAGTTTTGGCGGCGATATTGGCCCCTAATCCGGTGCCCAGTAGCAAGATATTTTCGGGCGCAATTTTTTTAGCTTTTAAAAAATCCAGGGCGGCTTGTCCGTCCTGTACCATTTGGTTAAAGGGATTATCGGCTCCTTCGCGCGCAAAAGTCTTATATTCGCCTTGGGTGGTGCTTTGGCCGTGGCCGCGCAAATCCAATGCCAGGTAGCCAAACCCGGCTTTGGCCAGTGCTTTTTCAAACGACGCAAACGCTTCTTTGTTTTTGCCCAAATCGTGCAACAGTACCACGGTGGTTTGTTTGCTGGTGGCCGGTTGATAAACAGCCGCCAACGCCCACCCGTCTTTGGTGGACAGCGTTACGTTTTGGGGTTTAGCAAAAACAGGGGTTAATAACCCCACCAATATAGCCACAAAGCACCCCTTTTTTAGCGCGTTCATGTTAAGCGTCCAACACTTCCCCGGGTTTAAACCACAGGGCAATTTCCCGCTCGGCATCTTCGGCATGGTCCGAGGCGTGCACACAGTTGTACACAATATCGGCCACTTTATCAAACTTACCAAAACTGCCGCGGATGGTCCATGGGTCGGCTTTTTCGGGGTTGGTAGCGCCCAGGGCGGTGCGGATTTTATTGACCGCGTCTTCCCCTTGGAACACAAACGCCATAATTTTATGATTGGGGATATGGTTGTAATCACCCATCATATAGCGCACGGTGCTCTCCAAAAACGGTTTACCCGCCAGGTGCGCATAGTGTTTGCGGATTAAATCTTCGGTTACGGACACCGTCTTGCAGGCCACAATATCTAATTCTAGCCGTTCCAAGCGGTCCACCACCAGGCCCGTGATGCGTTTTTCAAGCGCGTCGGGCTTCATGAGTACTAAGCAACGTTCTTTCATACTCACATTATACTAATCTTGGGGGGGATGTCAAATTTTTTCGGCGTCGCGTTTCCCATTAAAATATGTATAATAAAGGTACGCGTATGAAAACAGGCCAAACACTTTTCATTTCCGCAGGCGACGTTTCCGGCGATATCCACGCCGCTAACCTCGTGCGTGCCCTTAAAGAGCTGGACCCGTCCGTGCATATTATTGCTATCGGCGGGGAGCAACTCAAAACCTGTGCGGACCAGTTCGTGGCCGACCTAGCCAGCCAAGGCATTACCGGTTTTGTGGAGCCGCTTAAAAAACTCCCGCTGTTTGCCCGCCTGTTAAAACAAGTACGCACCATTTTACAAACCCAAAAACCCACTGCCTTTATTGCGGTGGATTTTTATGGGCTCAATTACCGTTTTTTAAAAATTGCCAAAGAGCAAAACGTCCCCGCGTACTACTACGTTACGCCGCAAGTGTGGGCGTCCCGCCAATACCGCGCCCAACGCTTAGCCGCGCTGACTAAAAAAATGTACGTAATTTATCCCTTTGAGCCCGCTTTTCATCAGGCACGCGGCGGCAACGCGGTGTTTTTAGGCAACCCGCTACTGGACCATATGCCCCTGCCGCAACCTAAAAATTTTGCCATAGCGGATCCCCAAAACCACGCCTGGAAATTGGGCCTTTTGCCCGGTAGCCGCGCTACGGAAATTAACCGCTTGGCCCCGGTGTTTTACCAAACTTTTAAAGAAATATGCAAAAAATTTCCGCACACGCAAGGCTATATCTTTTTACTGCCTAGCGCGCGCGAAGCCGACTTTGTAAAACTCTTTGGCGAAGTGCCCCCGGCTAATTTCCATTTTGTAAAAGAGACCGATTATAAACTGCGCGCGCAAATGGATTTTTTACTGGCCTGTAGCGGCACCGCCACGTTGGAAAATGCCCTCTTGGGGGTGCCTATGTTGGTGGCGTACAAAATGTTTTATCCCACGTATTTAGTGGCGCGGGCCGTGATCAAAGTGCCGTATATTTCACTGGTCAATTTACTGGCCAACAAGCCGCTTGTTAAAGAGCTGATTCAAAATGACGCTAACGTGCAAGCCTGCACGCAGGAAGTGCAAACACTTTTTGCACACCCGGAAAAACTGGCCGCTATGCGCGCCGAGCTACTTACCTTGCGCGCCAGCTTGGGAACGCCGGGCGTAGCCAAACGGGCAGCCGCGGATATTTTGGGGGATTTATGAATCAAGCACCTACCTTGCCGGATTTGCTGAAAAAATTTAAAGAATATAGCCCCAAACAGGATACTGCGCTCATTGAAAAGGCCTATAACTTTGCCCAAAACGCCCATAAAGACCAAAAGCGTGAAAGCGGCGAGCCGTACTTTACGCATTGTTGCCACGTGGCGAACATCTTAATGGATTTTAATTTGGATGCCGACACGATTTGTGCCGGGTTGTTGCACGACACGGTGGAAGACACCGGCGTTACGCTAGACGATTTGCGGCGGGAATTTAATAAAGAAATTGCCCACATGGTGCAAGGGGTAACCAAAATTAGCGACCTGAAATTTTCTTCTACGGACGAAGAAACCGTGGAAAATTGGCGCAAAATGCTGATTGCCGTGGCCGAAGATGTACGCGTCATTTTAATTAAACTGGCCGACCGTACCCACAATATGCGCACGCTGGAATATATGCCGCCGGAAAAGCAAAAATTCAAAGCGTACGAAACGATTTCTTTGTATGCACCGCTAGCACAGCGTTTGGGGATGTTCACCATTAAAACGGATTTAGAGGACTTGTCTTTTAAATACTTACATCCGGAGCTGTACCAAGATATCAAAAGCCAAGTGGAGGCCCGCACGGCCGACCGTCAAGCCGCCCTGGAACAATTTAAAGCGGCCCTGGCCCCGGCCTTAGCCAAAGAAAATTTGGACTCGCGCATTTTGGCCCGCGCTAAAAACTATTATTCCATTTACCGCAAAATGCAACTGCATCACTGTACCTTTGCGGAAATCCAGGACTCGCTAGGCGTGCGTATTATCACTAAAACAATTCCCGATTGTTACCGCGCCCTGGGCATTGTGCATAGCGTGTTTAAGCCGATTGCCGGCACCTTTACCGACTATATTGCCACCCCCAAGGCCAATATGTACCAAAGTATCCACACCACGGTTTTGTCGCCCACCGGGGATATTATAGAAATCCAAATCCGCACCGAAGAAATGCACAAAACGTGCGAATATGGTATCGCCGCGCACTGGCGGTACAAACTGGGCAATGTCAAACAAGATAAAAACTTTGACGAAAAAATCAGTTGGATCCGCCGTTGGATTGAGTGGCAGCAGGATTTAACCGCCCCGCGTGAATTTTTGGAAGGTTTCAAAACAGACGTTAACTTGCAACAAATTTTTGTCTTTACACCGCGTGCGGATGTAAAGTCGCTACCGGTGGGGTCCACCCCCATTGATTTTGCTTACGCTATTCACACGGACATTGGAGACCATTACGTCGGTGCCCGCGTCAACAACCGCATGGTGCGTATGGACTACAATTTTAAAACCGGCGACGTGTGCGAAATTATCACCCGCAAAAACGGCGAGCCCAAACGCGATTGGTTGGAATTTGCCAAAACCGCCAATGCCCGTAGTCACATCAAACGCTTTTTACGCAGCAAAGGGATGGACTTATGAGCGAAATTTCTGCGTTTAAAGAGCCTCTTTTTTGCTCCCGTTGCCACGCCGAAATTTTAGAAACCGACAACTACTGCCACGCCTGCGGTAAAAGTTTAAAACCGGGGCGCGGGTTTCTGTTCACGCACGCCGGGATTATTGTAATGGCCCTGGTACTGGGCCCGTTGGCCTTGCCGTTTGTGTGGCTGAGCAAGGCTATTTCGCTATCGGCTAAGCTCATCTACACGGCGGTACTTCTTGTGATGGGCGCGTATCTGGTGTACGCTTTATGGCAAGCGGTGGCGCTTATTAACTCCTCGTTTTCTTCTTTAGGCTCGTTCTAATTTTTTGTGCGCGCACCGTCATAATTTTGTAAAATAGGGTGTATTTTGTAGATTAGTAAGGAGAGTGAAATGACTTCACAAGTTGTAAAAACAGACAGACAGCCTACCGGTCTTTACGTGCTGTTTGCCACGGAAATGTGGGAGCGCTTTAGCTATTATGCCATGCGCGGTATTTTGGTACTGTATTTGATTAAGGTACTGCAATT
>CACWMG010000002.1 GCA_902761975.1 Candidatus Avelusimicrobium pecoris
GCGTGCGATAGTCCCTATACGTATGGAAATAAATCGTCTTACTACACTTGTACTAGCAATAAATGGAAGGAAAATTGGGATACCAGTAGCTGTGGATATGAATGCGATAACAGCAATACAGACCACTGGGAAAAAGACTATTCGTGCGAATGTGGGTACAGAGATGTTTACTTCTATTGTGATACTTCTTCGGGCACGTGGAGGTCTTATACATATTCCTGTCCTACAAAACCAACTCCCACCACTATAGAAACCGGTAGAGGAAAAGCTAGTGAATGTGCTAGCGGATATGGGTACTACGCAACAGAGGTGTATTGTGACGGAACTTCTTGGAAACAAAGAAACAATTACGTTGTCTACTGTACAAATACCGAAGAAGAAGCCTGTAACAAGATTAGTAGTTGTTGGTGGGCTGAGAGCCAGGATGGATACGGGCATCGTTCGTATGACTGTATGTGTAATAGTGACTTTGATGACTGGTGGTAACAACAGGAGCTGTTTTAACCTAATGGGTCGTATATAAGATTCCCCTGTACTGCAAAAGCACCCCGCCCCGGAATTTCTTCCGGGGCGGGCCCTTGAAAATTTTTTAAAACCGCTTATACTAGGGGTAACTGAAGTAGGGAGGGATGAACTAAAGAATGCTAGATATGATGTGCCGCCCTTAAGTCCACTGCCAGCTAGCGGCGTGGAGGAATGGGGGCGGCCTTTTTTGCCCTTTGTTTCCGTACGCGCAGGCGCGCGTATCATAATACGGTTGACACACTCCCCCGGATAATGATTAAATAGTTGTACGGGGATTCTCGTAAATATTCTTGGAGGAACTTATGGATATTAAAATTACGGCAAAAAACATTAAATTAACGGCAGCCATTAAAGAATTTATCAATACGCGTGTGAGCAAAGTGGAAAACTATTTTGACAATATCGTTTCCGCCCAGGTGCTTATTTCCGTAGAGAAAAAAATCAACCAACGCGCTGAAATTATTTTGCATACCGGTGCCAAAACCACCATTAGTGCCAGCGCGGTGGAAAGCAACCTCTACAAAGCCATTGATGCCGCGGCCGTGAAAGCCGAAGCGCAAGCCAAAAAAATTAAAAACAAAGCCAAAGCGCGCAAAATTTCCAAAAAATCCGTCAAAACCTTGGAAATGGAACCCTTTGCCGAAGTGATGCTCCCTCAAAACGACGTAAAATTCTCCGTCATTAAACAGGTGGAAGTCTCCCCCATGAACCCGGAAGACGCCGCCTATGAAATGGAACGGTTGGGGTACTCCTTCTGGATGTTCTTGGATGAAGGTTCCAAACAAATTAACCTCATCTTCAAACGCTTAGACGGTACTTACGGTTTGATTAAGCCGATTAAAAAGAAATAAATCCCAGGAGTTTGGCCTTGGAATTTCGTAAATCTATTACCGTAGCAGAACTGCTCCAAGTGAAGGCACTTCACTTGGAGCTTGTCTGCGGTAAACGCTATATCCAGCGCGAAATTACCCAGCCACGCGTCAACCGCCCGGGCCTGGCTTTAGCCGGGCAACTGGAAAATTTCCGGGCCAATTCCGTCCAGGTGTTTGGGCGCAGTGAGTTTTCGTTCTGTCAAAAGGAAAACAAAACCCGCCTGCGTGCCAACATTACCAAAATGCTGAGCGAGGGCGACGTGCCGTGCCTTATTATGACGGCCGGGTTAGACCCGCACCAAGCCATCCGCAAAGGCAGTTTAAGTGCCGACGTAGCCGTGCTAAAGACCGAGATGGAGTCGTCTGCGTTTATGGCGGCTTTTTCCCGCTTTTTAGACGAAAAACTCTCCCCCGTCACCCATTTGCACGGGGTACTGGTGGACGTAAGCGGCATGGGCGTACTCATCCGCGGAGACGCAGGGATCGGCAAAAGCGAGTGTGCCCTGGAACTCATCAAGCGCGGCCACATTTTAGTGGCGGACGACGTAATTGAAGTGCAAAAACGCGGCCGCTATTTAATGGGCAGTTGCCCGGCCATGCTCAAGCACTATATGGAAGTGCGCGGGCTGGGCGTGCTGGATGTACCGCTTCTGTTTGGGGTAGGCGCCACGTTAGATGAAACTAAAATTGATATGGAAGTTGTGCTAACCGCGCCCAACAAAGCCCCGCTGGACCGCCTGGGCGTGGACCAAAAAAATACCGAGATTTTAGGCGTAGATGTACCCTCTTTGGTGCTACCTGTAACGCCGGGGCGCAACCTGGCGGTACTTATTGAGGTAGCGGCATTAAACCAACAGCTTAAATACCAGGGGATTTTTTCCGCCAAAGAATTTAGCCAAAAAGTGCTAGACAAAATGAAACAGGGTAAAAAAAATGAAAAAAAATAAGCGGCGTTTATTTATTATTACCGGTATGAGCGGGGCAGGCAAATCCCAGGCGCTTAAAATCTTTGGCGATTTTGGGTTTTACTGCGTAGATAATTTGCCCCTGGCGCTTTTCAAAAACTTTATGGATTACGTAACCTCCACCACCGGGCACGAAAATATTGCCCTAGGCATGGATATGCGCGAGGGAGACCGCCTGAAAGATTTACCCAACTTAGTCAAAACAATTAAAAACCAAGAGATGGACGTAAAAGTGATTTTTTTGGACGCATCCGACGAGTGTTTGATTCGCCGCTTTTCGGAAACCAAACACCGCCACCCCATACACAAAAAACTGGCTGCCGCCATTACGCACGAGCGCGAAGCCCTGCGCGGCATGCGCACCCTGGCCGACAAAGTCATTGATACCAGTGACTTAAAACTGGGGGAACTCAAAGAAAAACTGTCTATTTTACTGGGGTCCACCCGCACCGGAGATATGCAAATTTCCGTTGTATCGTTTGGGTTTAAGCACGGTATTTTAAAAGATTGCGACATTGTGATGGACGTACGCTTTTTGCCCAACCCGTATTACGTGCCCGCGCTCAAAAATAAAACCGGGCTGGATAAACCGGTACAGGATTATATTTCTTCGTTTAAAGAAACGCAGGAATTTGCCACCAAATTTACAAGTTTAGTGAAATACTTAATCCCCAAATACATCAAAGAAGGGAAAAGTTATTTGACCATTGCCATGGGTTGCACCGGCGGCAGACACCGCAGTGTGTTTATGGCCCATGAACTGGCAAAACGCCTAAACGAAGCGGGGCTGACGGCCTCGGAATTTCATAGGGATATAGGAAACTAATTATGGTAAAAATTATACTGGTAACCCATGGCCAATTGGCTAAAGAAATGTTGGAAACGGCGGGGCTGATTATCGGCAAGCCGACGGATGACGGGTTTGCTACCTTTGCCGTTACCACGGCCTCGTCAGTAGAAAAAGAAGCCGCTAAATTAAAAGCGCTTTTGGAAACGTGCGAGGACGGTGCCGTGGTACTAACCGATATTTTCGGCGGCAGTGCCACAAACATTTCGCTCATGGCCAGCAAAGACTTAAACAACTGCCACGTAATTACGGGGCTTAATTTAAGTATGCTCTTAACGGCTATCAACAGCCGCAAAAAATTAAACGCCAAAGAATTGGCCGAAAAAATTGAATCCGACGGCAAACGCGCAGTTATTAACGCCACGGAACTACTGATTAAAGGACTGTAATGCCCATTATTTTTGCACGGGTAGATGACCGCCTGATCCACGGACAAATCGTCCAGGCGTGGCTGCCCGAATTAAACGTAGACGAAGTGCTCATCCCCTGTGCCAAACACCGGGCGGCGCTGCTTAACAAAAATTTACTGCGTTTAAGTCTACCCTACGAGTATGAACTAACCGTGCTGGATTCCCATGCGTGTGTGCAATACGCGCGCAATTCTAGTAAGCGCATTTTTGCCTTGATGGGCACGCTACAGGAACTGGCCGACCTCATCCAAGACGGGTTGCAAATTAAATCGGTGAACATTGGCGGCATGCATTTTAAAGACAACGCCCAAAAACTGGCCGAAAATGTGTTTGTGGACGAAGATGACAAACGCTGGCTCAAAGTAATTAACGGGTTAGGCATTCGCATTGAAACGCGGGCCGTCCCTAACGCCAAGTCCATTTCCGTAACGGAGGTATTATGACGCTTCTGTTACTGCTTTGTTTGCTTGGCGCGTTGCTGGAATTGGACACCACGTATGCCTTTCAGTTGACGTTTTCCCGCGGGATTATTGCCGGGCCGCTGTTAGGGCTCGTGAGCGGGGACGCGCTGACCGGGCTACAAGTAGGGGTTTTTACGGAACTGCTTTTTATTGATGTTTCTCCTTTGGGCGGAACGTTGCCCCCCAGTGCGGCGGTGTGCTGTGCTATTACCCTGGCGCTATGCAGTTTGCAAATACCGGCGTATGCGGCCTTTTTTGTGGGGGTGGTAGGGGCGCTTGTGTTTGCCCAGGTGGAGCTTGCTATGCGCCGCGCCCGGGCCGGTTGGATTGCCCAACAGGAACAGAAAATCCGGCGCAATCCCAATTATTTACGTCATGCGGTGGTGGAAGCGTTATCGCTTAGTTTCATGGGGAATTTTGTATTTATTTTAGCGGTATGTTTAGCCGTAGGTTTGCCGCTAGCCAAAGTAATGCCGTTAGTGCCGGAAAAATTACAACTGGCGGGGAAATTTTCGTACATGGCGGTACCGTGGATTGGGTTGGCCACTCTCTTGTCCACGTTCCGGCTTAAAACGAGGTAGCTATGCTGACCAAAGCCATGCAACTCAACTTGTTTTTACGCTCGTTTTTAATTCAAACGGGGTGGAACTTTGCCAAGTACCAAAATCTGGGGCTTTGTTTTACCTTGTATCCGTTTGTAAAAAAATTGTACGCGCAGGACCAAGAATCCATCCCCTCGGTTTTGGAGCGGTATTTGGAAAATTTTAATACGCAGCCCGTCATGGCGTCTTTTTGTATTGGGGCCCTGGCCAAACAGGAAGAACGCTTGGCCGGTGCCAAAACGTTGGCCTTATACCAACAGCGCCTGAGCGAGTGGAACAGCATGAAACGCAGTTTGTCTATCACCACCGCTTCCATTGGGGACCGCCTCTTCTGGGGCACGTTAAAACCGTTTACGTTATTACTGGCCTTGTGTATTTGGTTGGTGCAAGACATCAATTTTTTTGAAGTAACCTTACAGGAAAACGTAACTTTCTGGCAAGTATTTGGCGGCGCGTTAGTAGCGTTTTTTGTGTTTAATGCCGTGGCCCTGTTTGTAAAATGGCAAGGGCTTTCCCTCAGTTATTTTGCGGAAAATAACGGTTGCTTTGGTCTTACTAAATTTGATTGGAATAAAACCATTTTTAATGCTAAAAAAATGGGAATTATTGCCGCCGTAGTTCTTCTGTTGTGGGGCGTGTATTATTTTGTCAATGACTTACAGGCCTCCCTGGGGTTAGGGTTTATAACGCGGGCCGTCATGGTGCTTTTCTTTGTAAGCATTAGCCTAATGACCCGCAATTTGCGTATCCCCAATATGTACGTTTATTTAATTGCCGCTGTAATGTTTGCGGTGGCTTGTTTATTTTGAGTATGATACAAAAAGAACTAAAAATTTTAAACCGCCTGGGCTTACACGCCCGCCCCGCCGCGCAAATAGCGCAGACGGCCAGCGGCTTTGCGAGCGAAATTGAACTCACCAAAGACAACGTAACTATTAACGCCAAAAGTATCATGGGCGTTATGATGTTAGCGGCGGAGTTTGGCTCGTCCGTGCGCATTACCGCTAAAGGCAGTGACGAAGCACAAGCGGTGCAAGCGCTTGAAAAACTATTTGACGAAAAATTTAATGAGGAATTTTAAACCATGCTCGTATTAAAAGGGATCCCCGCCAGCCCGGGTATTGCTATTGGCAAAGCCGTTTTATTGCCGGGGCAAACGCTTACCGTATCTAAGCACTATATTGCGCTAGAAGCGGTAGAAGGGGAACTGCGTAAATTAGAGCGGGCTTTGGCAAAAACCTTGCAAGAGCTGGACGAAAGTGCCGTAAAAGTGCGCGAAACCTTGGGGGCCGAATATGCCAACTTAATGGCTACCCATAAACTGATTTTGCAAGACCCCGCCTTAAAAGGCGCGGTGGTGAAAAAAATCCAAACCGATTTTTTAACAGCGCACTCGGCTATTTCGCTCACGATTCAAGAGTTAGCCGCTAATTTTGATAAAATAGAAGACCCCTTTTTCAAAGAGCGCCGCAACGATATTTACGACGCAGGCAAACGCTTGCTTGCCAACTTAGAAGGCAACAAAAAAGATTTTCTGGCCTCTATTAAAAAACCCTCTTTACTGGTGGCGCATGATTTATTCCCGTCGGACACTATTGCCCTGCCGGAAAACCAAATTTTAGGCTTCTGTACCGATATTGGCGGCAAAACCAGCCACACTGCGCTGCTAGCACAAAGTTTAAATATCCCGGCCGTAGTGGGGCTGTCCACCGCGTCTAAAGACGTAGCCAATGGGGACACTCTTATTATTGACGGGGAAAACGGCCTCTTAGTTATTAACCCGGACCGCTACACCCTGGCTAACTACCGTCAAATTAAGCGTGAACTTAAAAAAACAGAATCCCTCCTAAAAACCATTAACCATTTGCCGGTCATCACGCAGGACGGCCGCCGGGTCCACTTGTATGTAAATTACGACCCGCGCACCGACAATAAATATAATAAAACCTTAATTACCGACGGTCTTGGCCTGCTACGCACGGAATTTTTGTTTATGAACACCCCCGTGCCACCGTCCGAAGAGGCCCAATATAAAATTTATTTAGCCGTGGCCAAACGCTTTGATATGCGCCCGGCCACCATTCGTCTGGCAGATTTGGGAGCGGACAAAATGCCCGATTTTCCGCTAGACGAACTGGATGATGACGATAACCCGTTTATGGGTTGCCGCGGGGTGCGTCTACTGCTTAAAAACCCGGATATTTTGCGCACGCAACTGCGCGCCATTGTGCGCACCGCGTGCGAAGTGCCCGCGCAAGTAAAAGTGATGATCCCCATGGTGTCCTCGGTAGAAGAGGTACGCCACGTACGCCGCGCGTTTGACGAAGTATTGGCCGATTTTGCCAAAGAAGGCAAAAAACCGCTTAACAAAATTGCCCTGGGGGCTATGATTGAAGTGCCCGCCGCGGCAATTGCGCTAGACGGTATGATTAACGAGCTGGATTTTATTTCCATTGGCACGAACGATTTAATCCAATACTTAGTAGCGGTGGACCGCGTCAACCCCGAAGTGGCCCACATGTACGACCCCTGCCACCCGGCGGTGGGGCGCACGATACACAGTATTATTCAAACGGCACACAAACGCAATAAATTTGTGTCTATTTGCGGGGAAATCGCCTCGGACGCTAAAATGCTGCCGCTCCTTTTGGGGTGGCAAGTGGACGGGCTTTCCGTTACACCGCGGATGTATTTACGCGTTAAAAACAATATCCGCAATTCCAATTTTGAGCACTGTTGCGACTTGGCCCAAGCCGCCCTGTTAATGGGTAGCTCGGCCGAGATTCGCGCATTAGTAGAAGACAACAACCATGAAAATTCGTAACTTTTCCATTGTGGCCCACATTGACCACGGCAAAACCACGCTTTCTGACCGCATTTTAGAAGATACCGGCACTGTGCCCAAGCGCAAAATGCAAGCGCAACTGTTGGACGGTATGGACTTAGAAAGAGAGCGCGGCATTACCATTAAAGCCAAAGCCGTGCGCATTGCCTACAAAGATTATATTTTAAATTTGATTGACACCCCCGGCCACGTGGATTTTTCGTACGAAGTCGCGCGTTCCTTGCGCGCGTGCGAAGGGGTACTTTTACTCGTGGACGCTTCGCAAGGGGTAGAAGCACAAACAGTCGCGCACGCGCATTTAGCGCAAAGTTTAGGCCTTAAAATTATCCCGGTTATGAACAAGGTGGATTTGTCCCAATCGGACGCGGACGCGTCGGAAGAGCAACTGTGGGACATTTTAAAAGAGCCCATTGAGGCCGAGCGCGTAAGCGCCAAAACCGGCATGGGCATTGAACATTTATTGGGCCGCATCATTACCGATATCCCCGCTCCTACCGGGCAAGCAGATAAACCCTTGCGCGCCCTGATTTTTGATTCATATTACGACCCGTTCCGCGGAGTCATTATGTATATCCGCTTAGTGGACGGCACGTTAAAGCCGGGGCAAACCGTGCAGTTTATGTCTTCAGGTGCCACGTACAAGGCCGAGGAAATCGGGTTTATGACGCCCAAGCAGCTGCACAAGTGCGACGTTTTATCCGCCGGGGAAGTAGGGTATTTAGCGGCCGGGATTAAAGACATCCACCAAGTAAAAGTGGGCGACACGATTACCTTGGCCGAAAACCCCGCCCAAGAACCACTCCCCGGTTACGAGGACGCCAAACCGGTGGTCTTTGCCAGTATCTTCCCGGTGGAAACGACCGATTTTCCGCTCCTTAGAAAGGCACTGGAAAAACTCCACTTGTCCGACAGTTCCTTTCAGTACCAGAGCGAAACTTCCAAAGCGCTTGGTTTTGGGTTTCGTTTGGGATTTATGGGCATTTTGCACATTGAAATTGTAAAGGAACGCTTAGAGCGCGAGTTTAATTTGTCGCTCATTGCCACGTCGCCTAACGTAGTGTATCACGTCAAATTTACGCCGCGCAAATCCCACTCGCAGGAACTGGCCGCCTTGCCGGAAGCGCCCGACGATCCCGGTTATAAAATCATTGACAACCCGGCCAACTTCCCGCCGTACGGCGATATCATTGATATTAAAGAGCCCGTCATCCACATTACCATTGTTACTCCGGTAGAATTTATGGACGGCGTCATGACGCTACTGAAAGAAAAGCGCGGTACGTTTATGAGCATGGACCACCTTTCTAACCAGCGCGTCATTATCAAGTACGAAATGCCCATGGGCGAAATGGTCATTGATTTTTACAACAAATTAAAATCCGTTTCCAAGGGCTACGCGTCTTTTGATTATGAGGTAGCCGGCTTTAGAAGCTCCGACGTGGTACTTATGGAAATTTTACTCCACGGTAGCCCGGTGGACGCACTCTCTACCGTGGTGCATAAAGACAAAGCGCAAACCATTGGCCGCGCGCTGTGTGCCAAGTTAAAAGAGCTAATCGGCCGCCAACAATTTGAAGTCGCCGTGCAAGCCGCTATCAACGGCAAAGTAATTGCGCGCGAAACCATCCCCGCCTACCGCAAAGACGTTATTGCCAAGTGTTACGGGGGCGACATCACGCGCAAACGCAAACTGTTAGAAAAGCAAAAAGAAGGCAAAAAGCGCATGAAGTCCATTGGTAGTTTGAACATCCCGCAAGAAGCCTTCGTGGCCATGCTCAAAATTGACGAGGAATAAATTATGATTTTAGAAGGTAAAACACTCGCCGCAAAAATTCGCGAACCCTTAGCCCAAAGGGCCGAAGTTGTGCACCAAAAAATCGGGCGACCTATTACCTTGCGCGCCGTGGGCTCTACCGAGGATTATGGCGCCTACACCTACCTCAAAAAAGAGGTGTCCGCCGCCGAAAAAATCGGCATCCAAACGCACGTGCACACCGTTAGCAACCAAACCTCCGCCGCTGATTTTGTGGCCCTGGTAAAAGAACTTTCCCAAGATAAAAACACAGACGCAATTTTAATTCCGCGTCCTTTACCCACCCATTTGGCGGCCACCGATTACGCCGCCTATTTAGCCCCGCAAAAAGACGTGGACGGTATGTCCAACGTCAACATGGGGAACTTGTTTTTGTGTAAAACGTGGGCGGAAATAGAGACTCTGCCCGGCTTTGTACCGTGCACGGCCATGGCGGTACTTAAGTTATTAGAATTTCATCATATAGACTTAGCCGGCAAAGAAGTTTCCGTGGTAGGGCGTTCTTCTACCGTCGGGCGACCGCTGGCACATTTACTCACTTGTAAAAATGCCACCGTTAAAATTTGCCACCGCCAAACCAATTTACCCCGCGCCGTAAAAGACGCAGACATTGTCTGTTCGGCCGCCGGTGCGCCCGGGCTGTTAAAAGCCGCGTGGCTCAAACCGGGGGCAGTGGTCATTGATATTTCTACCAATTGGCACAATAACCGGTTGGTGGGGGATGCGGACCCGGCGGAACTAACCGCGCGCGGGATTAGTTATTCCCCGGTCCCTGGCGGAGTCGGGCCGGTAACGCTTGCGGTGTTACTGGAAAATATGGTACGCTCAAAAGAGAGGACTTTATGAAGAAAATTACACTTTTTTGCTTGTTTGTAGCCGCAGTAAGTATGGCGGCCGGTTGCAAATCTAACGACACGCGCGGAATTAACAGCGAACGGTATGCCAAAAAAATCTATCTTACCAAAGAAGATTATATGGAAGATTTAAAGCAAACCGCCCAACGCCGCGAACTACAACCTAATAAAGAATCCGAATATGTTTTTAAAGTAACTCCGGAAGTAACACAAGACCCTACGGTGTATTTTTTTGATAAACGCCAACAACCCAAAGTCCCCGGCACCTATTCCGCCCAAGAATATAAGAACGAAAAACGGTTGTGGAAAAAGCCCAAACGCTACACGCCCGAGCAATACTACGGCATGCAAGAAAGTGCCGCTCCTACCAACAACGGCGGCGAAGAAAGTTATTACGAATAATTAAAACCCCGGTTTAAGCCGGGGTTTTTTATGCCAAAAAATCAGCAATTTTATCGGTAAAAATACCGTCTGCCCCTTGGGCCGCCAGCCGGTCGGCCAGCGTTTTTTCGTTGACCGTATAGCAATAAATTTTAAGGTTATGTGCGTGGCACGTTTGCGCAATTTGCGGCGTAAAACGCGTGTGGTTGATATGCACGCTTTGCGCTTTTAAACTAAGTGCTTCTTGCACATTAAAACAGCGCGTCAATTGCCCGATACACGCCGTGGGGTCCAACGCGCGCAACCGTTGCAAAGTGGGGTAGTCAAAACTGGAAAACAAAACGCGGGGCCGCAGTTTTGGCGGGAGCGTGTTTAATAAAATTTTTTCCAAACCGGGATAAACGTTTCCGTCGTTTTTAAGCTCTATGTTTAAAAGTTCCAAATCAGGGGTAATGTGCGGTAAAATTTCCGGCAACAAGGGCACATATACCGGGCAAGGCGTAAACGGGTTTTTGAGCGGATAATTTTTTAAATCCGCGGCGGTAAGGTCTTTTAGTTTTACGTCCACTCCAGCAGTGCTTAAGAGGGAATAATCGTGATGAACAGCCAGCTGTCCGTCCTTTAACAAGTGCACGTCCAATTCAAAAAACCGTGCGCCCTGGGCGTGTGCCAAAGCAAAAGCATCCACCGTATTTTGAACACGCAACGTATTGGCCCCGCGGTGTGAAAAGTAAATCATAGTTATAGTGTAAAAAAAAATACGCTACTAGGCAAATAAAGTATAATGTAAATACAATTTGATTCTGTTTTTGGAAGCGTTTAAGAAACGCAGTGCTTAGCAAAGCCCTCATTCCCGATTTTTCCGTCCGCAGGACTCGGGAATCTTCCACATACTAAGTCGTTAGCGTTGTTCATATAGCATTATTGCCGAACTTGTTTCGGCATCTTCCACGCTTGCCTTTTTTATTAGTTTCATCCCCGAGCGCTAATAAAGTGTCATCCTAAACTTGATTCAGGATCCCCACCTTATTTTTTCCCCCGCGCCGCGGTGGTCGTTGCTGTATTAAATTGATATAATACTAGTATGAAGAAATGTGCCGCCTTTCTAGCCGCTTTTTTACTGTGGGCCTGTGCCCCCAAAACGGTACTCAGCCCCAGTTATGATTTCAGCCAAATGGACCGCATTGGCATTATGGCGTTTTCCAACGCGTGGGCGGACCTAAACGGTGTGGAAAACCTATTCGCCAAATACTTAATCCGGAGCGGCTTTAAAGTGGTAGAGCGCGCCCAGCTGGAAAGCATCTTGCGCGAGCATAACATTTCCGTTTCCGGCTACTTATCGCCGGACACCACGCGCGAAATCGGCCGTATTTTAGGCGTAGATGTACTGCTTATTGGCGAGGTCAGTTCCTACACCCCCGCCCGTACCGAGCTTACCCTTACCTCTTCGCGCCGCACCGAATCGCGCCCCGTTATGCGCCAGGACGTCATGCGCATGCCCGACGGCACCTACGTGGGCTACCAACGCCCCATGGGCACCCAATACACTAACTCCGTGGACGTGCGCCCCACCCAATATACCATTGACGCCAAAGTGGCTTTAATTGCCAAACTGGTGGACGTAGAAACGGCCGAAATCGTATGGATCGGTTCGGACAGTGAAGAAAGTTCGTTGCCCTTAGACGCGGCCGATTATTTAGCCCGCAAGCTCGTCAAAAGTTTTACCAAAGAGCTTGCCAAGCGGGAGAAACAAAAATAAGCCCGCTTTCTCCCCGGGCAAAAACACCCTTTTAAATCGTTAGTAACGAGGACTTTATGTTAGACATTAAACAAATTATCGCAAACCCCGAAGAAATTAAAAAACGCCTTTCCCTGCGCAAGCCGGAATTGGCCACCCAAATTGACGACGTTTTAACCAAATACAACGCCTACAAAAAAATCTTAGCCCGCGTGGAAGAACTGCGTGCCAAACGTAACGAAATGTCCAAATCCATTGGCAAAATCAAAAAAGAACAAGGCGACGCGGCCGCCCAAGAAGCCATGAAAGCTGTAGGCGCACTCAAAGAAGAAATGACCGCCAAAGAGGCCGAACTGGAACCCGCCAAGGCGGAAATTGACAACCTGCTTTTAAGCATCCCCAATTTACCCAACGAAAAAATCCCCTTCGGCACCAGTGATGCCGACAACCCGGAAGTCGTGCCCTGCACCCTCCCTTTGCCGCAGTTTGACTTCAAACCGTTGGACCACCAAGCCGTCGGTGAGAAACTGGGTATTTTGGATTTTGAAGCCGCCGCCGCGTTGTCTGGTAGCCGGTTTGCGTTGTTCAAAGGGGACGGCGCCCGCCTGGAGCGTGCCATCATTTCCTTTATGTTGGATTTACACGCCAAAAAGGGCTACACCGAAATTATGCCCCCTGTTATCGTCAATGAAAACATTTTAGTAGGCACCGGCCAACTGCCCAAATTCCGCGAGGACATGTACGAACTGACCGGCGAGCCGAAACAATTTTTAATCTCCACGGCCGAAATTCCGCTTACCAACTTAAACCGCACCCGCACCGTGGCCGAAGAAGAACTGCCCATTAAACTCACCGCGCACACACCGTGTTTCCGCAAGGAATCGGGCACGTACGGCAAAGATACCCGCGGCCTGATTCGCAACCATCAATTTGACAAAGTGGAACTGGTCATGCTCTCCAAGCCCGAAAATTCCTATGAGATGCTCGAGCAAATGGTGCTGGACGCGCAAGACGTTCTTAAACAGTTGGAAATCCCATACCACGTCGTAGAACTATGCAGTGGGGACATTGGTTTCTCCTCTGCCAAGACCTACGATATTGAGGTCTGGATGCCCAGCGAAAATAAATTCCGCGAAATTTCTTCCTGTTCCAACTGTTTGGACTTCCAAGCCCGCCGCATGGGCCTGCGCTTTAAAAACGCGCAAGGCAAATTGGAATATGTCCACACCTTAAACGGCAGTGGGTTAGCCGTCGGGCGCACGTTTGCCGCCATTTTGGAAAACTTCCAACAAAAAGACGGTTCCGTACGCATCCCCAAAGCCTTAGTGCCGTATTTTGGTAAAGATAAACTTGAGGTAAAATAATGCGTAAGATGTTGCACGTACTGGTAGCGGTTTGCTTGCTTATAACTGCTCCCTTGGCTCCGGCGCGTGCCGAGCTTACCCTCCCGCCCGACGTTATGCACCACGCCACGGTGGGCATTAACGGCGTATATAGCTTGGATTTTGACACCGCCCAAGAGCACATTGCCTGGGTCTTTGAACACTACCCGGACCACCCCTTCGCGCATTTTGGCAACGCCATGATCGCCTGGAGCCGCTACGAGTACGAGTTTGAAACCAGCGACGACGCCCAACGCAAAGTCTTTGAAAAAATCCTGGACGATTCCATTTCCGGCATCAAACGCTGGATCAAAAAAAACCCGCAGGATTCCAACGCCTACATGGGCATTGGGGCGCTGTACGGGTTGCGTGCGTTGTTTAACATGCGCAACCGCAACTGGATTACGTCATATTTTGCGGGGCGCAAAGCCATTAACAATTTGGAAAAATCCCTCAAGTTGGACCCTACGTACTACGACGCCTATTTTGGCCTGGGCATTTACCAGTATTACGCAGGCACGTTACCCTCGGTCATCAAGGTACTGGCCAAAATTGTAGCCATTAAAGGCAATCCGCAAGAGGGGGTCCAATTTTTAAACCTCGCGCGCGAAAAAGCCCACTTCACCTCCGACAGTGCCAAACTAATTTTAATAGAAGTGCAAAACACCCGGAACAGTCCCTTTTACGCGCCCGAAAAATCCCTGGAATTTATCCGTCAGCTTCGCGCCAAATTTCCCAACAATCCGCTCATGCACTATGTGGAAATTATCTGCCTGTACGAAACCGGCCACTTGGACGACGTAACCGCCCAAGCCAACCAGTTTTTAAAACGAATTGGCACCGATAAATTTTATAAAGATATTTACATCCCCCGCGCCTACACCGCCCTGGGCACCGCCCAAATGGCGCAAGGCAATTTTGAGACCGCCCGCCAACTGTTTGAAGAAGGGCAAGAAAAAATTAAAAACCAAGAGCCCAGCCGTTGGGGCGTATGGAACGCTTTGCGTTTAGGCCAAGTGTACGACGTACTGGGCCAGCGTACCCAAGCGCAAGCCCAATACAAATACGTGCTTTCGTTTAAGGACAAATGGGGCTTTGATGATTTGGCCAAAAGTTATTTAAAAAAGCCCTATGTCGTCCCGGCAGACGGCGTCGGCCCCTTGCCACCGCTGTAACCGTACAACCTGTATAAAACACCGCATTTCCCCAAGGACAAGGGACATAGCGGATAAGATGATTTTTCAAATTTGAGCCGTATTTGCGGGGCAAGTTGCCCGAAGTTGTACTGCAAGGTACTACGAGAGGCAAGGGACCGCAAAGACGTCCAAATTTGGAAAATTGTTTCGCTGGCAAGCAACAAAATTTAAAAATCTTTTGTTTTTAAATTTTGTGCGAAAAATGGATATTTGCGTCTGACGTCTTTCCCCCCCTTGCATTTTCCCGTCGGTATTTGTATCATAATCGTATGACTACCGAAATGCTTATTAAAATTTTTCTCTCGTTGGTCCTAGGCGGTGCGCTGGGCATGGAACGCCAATATCACGATAAGCCCGCCGGCTTTGCCACCAACTGCCTGATTTGTTTGGGGGCCATGCTGTTCACCATTTTGTCCCAAATTATGGGCCACGCCGGGGGAGACCCGGGGCGCATTGCGGCGCAAATTGTAACGGGCGTAGGTTTTATTGGCGCCGGGTCTATTTTGCGCGACGGCAATAAAATTTCCGGCCTTACCACAGCGGCCAACGTGTGGATTGTAGCCGCTATCGGGATGGCGGTAGGATATGGGGAATATATCTGGGCCTCTTCTTGCACCACGGCTATTTTGCTGATTCAACTGTTGCTACGCCGTGCGCTCATATGGGTAGAACAACTGCGCCATTACGATACACTCTATATTACGTGTGAGCCGCATTGGAACGTGGTGGAAAAAATCACCACCCAAATTGAAAAACAAAACATCCGTATTTTACGTAGCGAAGTGAACAAGCAAGACAATCTTTTCCACGTCAACATTGTGGCGTCGTTCACCGCGCACGAATTTCAAAATGTAACCAAAGAACTCTTGGAAATGCCCGAAGTCCACAGCCTTTTCCAGTAATTGCATTTATTTCGCCCCTCGCCCCTGGAGGTGCAAAGCACACCCTGCCGCTTGTTCTGCATTTTCCCCCTCCCCCCTGGAGGGGGAGGATGCCCGTAGGGCAGGAGAGGGGGAAACCGTACTTCTTTTCGTCGTCATGCTGAACCGCGGCCTTTACCGCTTGGCCGCGCCCTGAAAAGTTTTAATTCAGGGTCTTATCAAACAGGTTCAGCATCTCCACCTCTTTAAGTCGTCGTAGGTCAGGTTTTACCTGACATCCATAAAGCCGTCATCCCCGATTTTTCCGTCCGCTCGGGGATCCCCGCCTTATTCCCCTTCCACTATATTCCTATTGCTTTTTTTAACTTTGTTTTGTAAATTGTAGTTGTCAGTTATCTTACAAAAGGAGACCACATGAAAAAACTACTCATTGCAGTACTAGCCGTACTATTTGTTGCCCCGGCCGCTATGGCTAAAGACTGGGGTATTGGGGTAAAACTCGGGGCAGGTGAAAACGACCCGAAAGACCTTAAGAACATATATGATAAAAGTTCCGGCTACAACCGCGAGCTGGACAAAAGTGCCGGTTTCTTTAGTTTAGAAGTCCTGCACGAATGGGCCCTTAACGACGAAGCCAATAAAATTGGTGCCAAAATCGGTTGGGACATGTATGGGGAAAACAAAGTGGAACGCCACTTAGGTGTTTATAATCAAGAAATTAAAGAAGAAACGTACGCTTTCCCCTTTACCGTTTATTATAAACGCGATAACGGTATCCAAAAACTCTCTTGGTTTGGTGGTGCTGGTTTTACCATTATGCACTCCAAATTAAAAGCAACCGGTTGGGTAAAAGACGACACTTCTAAAACCAAAGTGTTCCCGCACTTAGTAATCGGTGGCGAATATCGCTTTACGCGCGTATTTGCCCTGGGGTTAGAAGCCCGCTACAACTTTGCCGCCAAAGTGAAAAAAGACGGGGATGTCCTTTCGGATCGTTCCGGCTTTGGGGGAGCTTTAACCGGCCGTTTCTACTTCTAAGTTTTCTTAGAAACCCAAACACCCGCTTTTAGCGGGTGTTTTTATTTCCCTTAAATTTTAAGCATTTTTGTTATATTGTGTGAAAAATCCGTAAAACTTCTGTGTAAACCTGGCATTTCTCGCCGTCCTTGTGCGTATACATTAGCGTCATCCTGAACTTGATTCAGGATCTCCACATCTTTAAGCCGTTATAGGTCAGGTGTAAGCCTGACATCAAATAAGGTTGTCATTCCCGAGAGTCTCTGTCGGGAATCTTCCACGTACTAAGTTGTTGTTTTTAAATTTTGTGCGCAAAAACCCAACATCACGCCCGCCGTCAACCTGGCCGTGCAGGATAGCACCGGGAAAAATAGAGGATAAGATGATTTTTCAGATTTGAGCCGTATTTGGAGACAAGTCGTTGCCGTCCGTCACATCACCGCGTAAAACTTACGGTTGGCTGATTTGTCAGATTTGAGGCAGATTGAAACCGTAAGTTGCCCGAAGGCGTAGCAGCGCTACGTCGAGTCGGCAAGTCGGTTTCAAGGTGCCCAAATGTGGCAAATGGTTGCCCGGAAAACAACAAAACCCAAAACTTTACGTTTTGGGTTTTGTGCGTACAAAAATGTGCGTCACCGGGAAGTCGTTACAACATTTTGCTTTTCAAGCGGCTGGCAATATTATCCAACTCCTCTAACGAGTGATAATGAATTACCAACGTCCCTTTTTGCGGGTTGCGCCCGTGTTTTATTTCCACCTTAGTGCCCAACGCCTCCTGCATGTCTTGCTCAAAGGCATATATGTCGGGATTTTGTTGCTTTTCCGCGGTAGCATTTCTTTCTTGGGCACGGTTTTGCTCTGCCAACAACCGGTTGACCATTTGTTCCGTCTGCCGTACCGAGCATTTCATACGCATAATATGGTTAAATACGTCTACGCGGAACGCCCCCGGCGTCAGCATCAGTAACGCACGGGCATGCCCTTCGGTAATCGTTCCGTCTTGCAAGGCCTGTTGCACTTCGGGCTCCAATTCCAGCAAGCGCAGTGTATTGGAAATAGACGCTTTGGATTTCCCACAATACCCCGCCAAATCTACCTGTTTAATGAAGAATTTTTGCATCAAACTGCGGTAGCCAAGCGCGGTTTCAATGGGGTTTAAGTCTTCGCGTTGGATGTTTTCAATTAAAGCCAGAGCGCAGAGTTGTTGGTCGTCCAAATGTTTGTGGATAATGGCGTCTATCGTCGTAAGGCCGGCTAGTTTAGTGGCTCTAAAACGTCGTTCGCCCACTACAATTTCATATTTATCCAAGCTAGCGTCATACACTACCACAATAGGTTGCGTAAGCCCATGCTCTTTAATAGAGGCGGCCAGTTCTTGCAGTTTTTCTTCGTCAAATACACGGCGGGGCTGAAAGCGGTTAGGTACAATTTTGCTCACTTCAATTTTTTGTACGCTCAGCTCGGGCAAATTGGCCACGGCCTGTACGGCCTCCTGCGTCGGTAAATTGGAAATTTCTTGCGTCTGTTTCAGTAAGGCATCTAAGCCCTTTCCTAATGCTTGTCTGGCCATATTATCCTCCAAAATCGTAATTTAACGGCGTATCGCCGGCTAATTTAAAGTCGCGGTAGTCTTCAATCTTGCCGCCGCGGCGGACTAAAAACTCTACCGCTAATTTAATATAGGCCTCTGCCCCCCGGCAAGCGGGTTCATAGTCAAAAATAGCTTGTCCAAAACTGGGGGCTTCTGCCAAGCGGATATTACGCGGGATAGGCGTTTTATAAATTTTATCGCCAAAATAGCGGCTGACTTCCTCGCGCACTTGTTTGGCTAAGTTCAGGTGGGAATCGTACATAGTAAGTACCCCCCCATCCATTTGGAGTTTAGGGTGCAGAAATTGTTTAATTTTATTGACAGTACCCATAAAATGGGCCAACCCTTCCATGGCATAATACTCGCATTGTACCGGGGTAATAACGCTATCGGCAGCCATCATAGCATTGAGGGTTAAAAGCCCCAAAGAGGGTGGACAATCAATAATAATAAATTTGTACATATCCCGGATAGGGGCTAATGCGTCGCGTAGCATATTTTCGCGCCCGCGCACATTTACCAGTTCCACCTCGGCCCCAGCCAAATCTTTACAGGCCGGCAGTACATCTAAAAATTCATTAGAGGTTTGCCGTACTACCTGGTCAAAGGGGGCTACTTTGGTAAGCAAATGATAAACTGATTTTTCCCCATCTGCCACCGTTACCCCTAGGCCCGAGCCGGCATTACCTTGCGGGTCAAAATCCACTAAAAGCACTTCCTGGTTTAAGCAGGCCAGTGCGTATGCTAAATTGATAGAGGTGGTAGTTTTCCCCACCCCGCCTTTTTGATTCGCTACGACTACAATTTCTGCCATAAATCCTCCTGCCTATATTTAACTATATTCCATAAAAAAAAGCAAGAAGTTTTCACGTGAAAACTTCCTGCCGGGGTTTTAAAGTGTTAAAAAGTTTTCACGTGAAAACTTTTTAGGCCTTTTAGCGCTTATTTAATAAGCCCTACTTTATTTAAAGGCCAGTGAATAAACCAGGCTTTACCTTTAATATTTTTGCGCGGCACCGGGCCCCAAAAGCGTGAATCGCACGAATTATCCCGGTTATCCCCCATTACAAAATAGCTATCTGCGGGTACTGTTACAGGGCCAAAATCGTCCCGTAGTTCCATACCCATATAATTATCTAATAGGTGCTCTTGCCAAATTTGTTGGTACAATTCCGGGTCGTCATTGATTACACCCGAAATACGGGGTATATCCTCATAAACCTCATAAGGTTGGGCGGGTAGTTCCTTCCCATTAACCCAAGGGCGGCCATTTTTAACCTCTACCACATCCCCAGGGCCGGCAATAACACGTTTTACAAAATCACGCCCGTACTGGGTTTGATAGCCGCAATTTACTTGGCTGCGGTCTTTAGCCGGAAATTCAAAAATGATAATATCCCCGGGGGTAATCTCTTTAAATTGGCCAAAACGGTAATTTGTAAAAGGGATTCTAAAACCATAGACCGCTTTATTTACAAATAAATGGTCTCCCTCCACTAATGTATAGCGCATAGAGGCAGAAGGGATTTTAAAGGCTTGGATAAAAAAGAACATAACTATAGAGGCTACAAATCCGGCAAAATAAACGGTATTACACCAATCTAGGTCTGCCTTGATTATTTTTTCCTGGGCTTTTTCCCCCGCTTTAGAGGCGGTAAAATAGCCATAAATACTAGCCCCTAAAACAAGGATTTCCCCTACTATAAATTTTTTAACCGGGTAAGGTTCCCCTAATCCTCCGTTCATTACAAACAAGAAAATATAGAGAGCACAGGTTAAAATTAAAAATAAAAAACCGGCATGCCACTTATTGAAAATATGTGGTAGTGTTAATTTGTTGTGCTTTTTAAGCCAACGCGTGCCTAGCATAAAGGCGTACATAATGCATGCGGCAGTAAATAATCTTGCTTCCATAATCCTCCAAAAAGTTTTCACGTGAAAACTTTTTTAGTTTTAAATTTTTAAAATCGGTCCAAATTTTGTAAAAAGTTTTCACGTGAAAACTTTTTACAGGTTTGCAATTTGCTCATATAGCCGTTCATATTGCTGATTACTATCCGGGACTAAATGAGCTTTTTTAAAGTTTTCCTGCCCCATACGCTCCCGTAAGCGGGTATTGGTATAGAGCTCGGTTAATAGACAACTTACCAGGGTTTCATCCGTTGAATTGCAGACAAAACCATTTTGCCCATGGATAATTTGGCGGGGCATATCCCCCACCTTACTGACAATACAGGGGAGCCCCACTTGTTGGGCCTCTAATAAGGCCAAGGGCAGGGATTCCTCTTTAGATAATAATACAAATACATCTGCCATATTGAGCCATTCATTGATATTTCGCTGGGCCCCCACTAAAAATATATTTTTTTCTAAAAGATTCACTTTAATAAAGTTTTCTAAATCTTGTTTTAATTCCCCCTCCCCCACTAAAATAAGTTTGGCATGGGGACAAGTGGGAATAATATTAGAAAACGCTTGCACCAAGTCTAGCGGATTTTTAACCGGGGCTAAACGCGCCACACTTATAAAAATAATATCATCCTTGGAAAAGTTGTTTTTTTGGCGCATTTGCGTTCTTATAAAATTATCCTTAAAAAATAAGGATTTTTCTACAGAATTAGTTATAAGCAACGTTTTTGAGGGGGGGTAACCTTGGATATCCCGCAAATAGTTAAAAGTGGACACGGATTCGGCCGTGCTCACGCTATCTAGGTTTTTAAGCGTGCGGTCCAACCAGCGCATCCACAACGGTTTTTGGGATAAATCAAAATGCGGGGTGGTAATTAATTTTACGTTTAGGCCCGCACAAGCCAGGCGCGCAAACTCTATGGCGCGAAACAGCAGGGCGTGGACTATATCCGGCTGAAAGGTTTTAATTTCTTGTTTTAATTTAGAGACACACCCCAGGCCGGCCCCGGTCATTTCTAACGACGTAACCGACGCGCCAAGCGCCTGCAATTGGGCGGCGACAGGGCCGCAAGGCTTGAGGCTTACTACGCGTACGGTGTGGAGGGGGGAAATGGTTTTGACCAGTGAAACGAGGGATTTTTCCGCGCCGCCGACGTCGGTAGAGGTGATGACGTATAATAATTTCATTAGGTTTATTATAGCAATTATAACGGCGGACGTGACGTTGGGTTTTTGCGCACAAAATTTAAAAACAGGGGATTTTTAAATTTTGTTGCTTGCCTGCGATACAATTTTCCAAAACCGGGCCCCTTTGACGTACCTTGGGCTTGACGTGTCATCCAGACACGCCTTTGCGCCCAACTTGTCCGCCAAATTGTCCTCGGTTTTGAAAAATCATCTTATCCTCTATTTTTCCCGGTGTTTGGGGAAAACGGTGTTTTGTACAGGCGGGAGAAATTTATTGACGATAAAACAGTAATTTAGTAGTGTAAGTATTATGAAAAAATTTTTTATTTTATTAATTGCTTGCACCCTATTTTGCGGGTGCGGATTATACGGCACGACGAAATACTCCGTCACTTTAAATGCCCAGGCTGCTGATTTGCACGACATAGAACACCTTAAAAAGACGTCGTCGTGCTCGTTTTTGATTTTAGGGTTTATCCCATGGCCGTGGCATAAAAACAAAACGCCCGATACCCTCTTAGAAGCCATACAAAAAGAGGGCATTCAAAAAATTGTGTGGATAGACAGCACGTATGACTACAAATTCACATACGCTGACAAATGCCAAAATGCGTATGGATATTAAGCGGTTTGTTTGATGAAAAAAAATCTTATCTTCTATTTTTTCTGGTGCTATCCTAAACGATCTGGTTGACGGCGGGCGTGATGCTGGGTTTTTGCGCACAAAATTTAAAACAGAGGGTAGTTGGGCTTATGTAAGGGGGAAAATAAGGTGGAGATCCCCGAGTCCTGCGGACGGCAATATCGGGGATGACAACTTTTTTATGTCAGGCTTACACCTGACCTATAACAGCAAGAGGAAATTTCAAAATAAATTTGCGCCTGTTCGCAAGAATTTGTCCTGTTTTCAAATTTGAGAAAATAAGCCGCCGTATGTTGCCCCGTCAAACCGAAAACTAAATAGCAAAGGGAAATTTCAAAATAAATTTGCGCCTGTCTAGGCGTGGGCCGACGTAGCGTACGGTTTGCGGACGGCCCGCAAGGGCCGCAAGTACGTAAGGAGGCCCAGAACAAAGAGAGGCGCAAATTTAGGAAGAAATTTGTGTAAGTTCTATTCAGCTGCTTTGAATTGGTCCTTGCCTACACCACACACCGGGCACACCCAATCTTCCTTCACATTCTCCCACGCCGTGCCGGCCGGTACCCCGTTATCCGGGTCCCCGACGGCCGGGTCATACACATATCCACAAACTTCACATACGTATTTTACCATATACATTCTCCTATAAATGAGTTGCCCCCGCAGGGGTTTTACCCTTTATGACCGTATGATAATACGCATACGTCAAAGGGGGTTGTTGCTTAAAAACTTGTCCGGCCACGACGGGACCGATAAACAACGTGTGTGTGCCCACGTCCACCGATTGCTCCACACGCACTTCCAAACACGAGAGCGTATGTTCTTGGACAATCGGCGCGCCGGTTTGGCCTTTGGTAAAAGGCACTTTGGCAAATTTATCGTAATTGCGCCCGGTGCGAAACCCAAAATTACCAATAAACACCAGGGGCGTGGCTTGCTCAAGCGGCATGAGCGCAAAGACACCGCTTTTGGAAATAATTTCGTGCGTGAAACTATTTTTACAGACGCAGACCGCTACTTGGGCCGGGTCCGCCGATACTTGAAACGCCGTATTGACAATGAGCCCGTTTTGACGGGCACCGTCTGCCGACGTAACTATATAAAGCCCGTAAGAAATACAGTTTAAACTATCACACACGCACGCGTCCATTAGCCCAGTTTCTCCTGTAGTTTTTGGCTGACGAGTTGGCCTAATGCTTCACACTCTTTTAGTTTGGCCTCGTCGGGCACGAAGAGTGATTTGACCGCCGGGCTAACCACTTCTACGCCCATTTCTTCCAAATTTTTGGTGAGCCCGTCAATCGGGGCTCCGTTCCAACCGTACGAGCCAAACGCCGCGCCGATCAGGTTTTTCTTTTTAAGCCCTTTTAAGTAGCAAAGTACGTCGGCCATGGCGGGGTAAATTTGGCTGTTGAGTACCGGGGAGCCCACCAAAATAGCTCCGGCGTCTAACAGCTCGGTAATGACGTCGCTGCGGTGGTTGGCGTGCATGGACATCAACTTGACGGTAGTGCCGTGTTGGCGTAGGCCGTCGGCAATGGATTGGGCCATTTTCTCGGTACTGCCCCACATGGTGTCATAGACAATCACAGCTTTGTTAGTGGGTTTTTGGGCGGCCATTTGGGCGTACAAATCTACAATTTTAGACGGATCTTTACGCCAAATAAAACCGTGGTCCGGCGCAATAATTTTAGGATTTAAGCCCATTTGCTGGACTTGGCCCAAAAAGCGGGTGACAATATCGCTATACGGAAGCACGATATTGGCGTAGTATTTGCGGGCCTCCTGGAGCCAGATGTGTTCGTCGTTCTCGTCGTCAAACAGTTTAGAGGTGGCCAGGTGCATGCCAAAAACGTCGTTGGTAAAAAGGACGTCTTCTTGGACGAGGTAGGCCAGCATACTGTCCGGCCAGTGGAGCATACGCGCTTCTACAAAGCAAAGAGTGTCGCTACCCAGGTCAATTTTATCGCCGGTTTTGACGGCCTTGATTTCAAAGTTAGGGTGCAACTGCGCTTGCAAATTTTTAACCCCCATGGCCGAAGCATAGACGGCCGCGGGTTGCAGTTCCGCTACCGCTTGGCACAGCGCGCCCGAGTGGTCCATTTCCGCGTGATTTGAAATGATGATTTCTATTTTTTTGGGGTCAATCACGCTTTGGATGCGCGAAAGCATCTCGTGATAAAACGGTTTTTTGACGGTGTCAATTAAAGTGGGTTTTTCGCCTAAAATTAAGTACGCGTTATACGTGGTACCGCGCGTGGTGGCATAGCCGTGAAAATCGCGCAGGTTCCAATCAATCGCGCCCACCCAATAGACGTTGGGGGAAATTTGCATTGCTTTCATAGTTGCTGACTCCTTACGGCCCCCGCGTCGGGCGGGGGCGTTGGTTACATTATATTATTTTTTGCTCTGCCACAGGCCGTGTAAGTTGCAATACTCGCGCGCGGTGACATCGTCCGAGCAGGCCTTGAAGGTAACTTGGGCCGGGTCGCCCGGTTTGATATAGGCGCGCTGGACTTGGTGGCACCGGTTGCAAATCAGCTCAATAAATTCAATGTGATGCTCGGCAGTGGCCGGGTGCGGCACCGAGCCCACTTTGACGAGGTAACCCTCGGCTGTTTTTTCTAACACCGGTACGTGCTTTTCGGCCGCGCCGTCGGTCTCCCCCGCTACCATTTTGTGCATGGGCTTGCCACAACACGAAAGTTCACCCGCCGAAGCGTGCACCACTTCTACCATGTTTCCACAGACGGTGCATTTGTAAATTTCGTTTAAGTTGGTCATATCGTCCCCCTATTGAATGAATTTATTACTTATTATAACATAGGTGCAAAAGGGTTTGGCAACCTAAAAAATTGATTAGTTTTTCCAAAATTCAGCATAAATTTTGAGTTTTGGTGCTACAGTACCCCAAGGGCCCCTTTTTAAAAAAATACCTATAATCCCCGTTTTTATGCGTTTTTGGGCATATTATAAATTTTACCCCATTGAAAAATGGGGGGAGAAGTGGTACAATAAGAGAAGTTATTTTTGTGAGGATCATGGCAGTGGATAATTTTCAACTGGACAGCGCACTGCTGCCCATATTCCAAGAAGTAGAACAGATTATTGGAAAAGAAACCTACGATTTGTGGTTTAAAGCGGCCGGGTTTATATTGGAAGGAACGGTACTACGGGTAACTATCCCTAATGCGACGTGGGGACAGACCATCCAGTCGCGCTATGAGAATATTATTAAGGATGCTTTTTTAAAACATACCGGCGCTACGATTACGGTGCAATATACGGTAGATACCACCCCCGCCCCGGTAATCCCGGCTATTGTGTCGGCCCAAGATGTAATTTCGTCCGTGCCGCAAACGGTAACCCCTGTCGTCAACCCGTTTGCCGCGCGCTTTAACCCCCATTATACGTTTGATAATTTTATTGAGTCCCCCGCCAACCGCTTTGCCTATAAAGCGGCGCAAGCTGTGGTGGGAAAACTGGGCGCACGCGAAAATAATCCGCTGGTCATTTATTCCGCCCCGGGGCTGGGTAAAACCCATTTACTCCAAGCCATCGGTAACCAGATTTTAAAACAAAACCCGCAGGCAAAAGTGATGTATATGTCCGGCGAGGAATTTGTGAACGAATATATTGAATCCATGTACCAAAAAACCGGAGATGCCTTCCGCAAAAAGTACCGGTTTTTGGATTGTTTTTTAGTAGATGATATCCAATTTGTAGTAGGCAAACAATATAGTTCGGAAGCGTTTTTTTACACGTTTAATACCCTTTTTGAAAGCGGAAAACAAATTGTGTTATCTTCCGATCGGTCCCCACAACAACTAGAGTGGGATGAGCGTTTATCCTCTCGTTTGTTAAGCGGAATTAGTACCGAAATTAAAAAACCTAACGTGGAGGCGCGTATTGCGATTTTACGCCAAAAGCGCGACTCTATGAATTTTATTGTGGGCGACGACGTCATTACGTTTTTAGCCGAGGGCATTCAAACCAATATCCGTGAGCTGGAAGGCGCACTGATCCGCTTGCGGGCTTACTGCACTACGCACAGTGTGACCCCGACAATCCCTATTGCTAAGGAATTATTAGGTGATTTACTGGTAGATGAAAATAAGGTAAATGTTTCTATTAACGTCATTAAAAAGGTGGTGGGAAAACACTTTAATGTGCGGATGGAAGATTTTAATGCCAAGAAAAAAACCCAGTCTATTGCGTGGCCGCGCCAAATTGCTATGTATTTGGCTACGGAACTGACGGAACTATCCCTGCCGGAAATTGGACGCGAATTTAACCGCGACCACAGCACCGTGTTACATGCGCGGGATGTAGTAAAGGATAAAATTGAGGCCGACCCGTTTTTTAGTGCCGAAATTAACCAAATTGTGGCGGATGTACAAGCTGTGGGTAAGTAGTGGATAATCTGTGAAAAAGCGGATTTGAAAAGATAAAAATGTGGATAATGTGGAAAAGTGAAGACAGATATGCACAGAAAGCAGAAGGAAAGGTGTATCTAGGTTATGCACAGTATGCACATTATGCACAGGACATATAAATAAGGATTATTATGAAAATAAATATTACTAAATCTACACTGCTGGAAGGTCTGCAGGTAATTTCTTCGGGTGTTTCGGCCCGGACGACGTTGCCTATCTTGCATAACTTTTTGATGGAAACGCAAGGGGGAAAGTTAAAGTTGGTACGCACGGATATGGAAATGGCTACCGTGCATTTTATACCGGCAGAAGTGGTGGAAGAGGGTAGTATTACAGCTCCGCTTAAGGAATTTGCCGATATTGTAAAAAATTTGCCGGATGATAAAGAAATTACACTCACCACAGATGAGAATAATAAGGTGCATATTAAGGCGGGTAAAAGTAAGTTTTGGGTAATTGGAACGCCAAAGGCGGAATACCCGGCGATCCCGGAAATTGAGAAGAATAATCGGTTAGAGTTGGACCCGGTGCTTTTACAACAAATGGTAGAAAAAACGGCGTTTTCCGCCTCTACCCAAGAGACGCGTTATATTTTAAACGGGCTATTGTGGAGCCATGATGCCAACGGATTTGAAGTGGTGGCCACAGACGGCGGACGTTTAGCCGTAGCCAGCCAAACTGCGCTGGGTAGCAGTGAATTTAAGGTAATTATTCCCACGAAAATTTTAACGGAAGTGTGCCGGTTTATTGGCATTGTAAAGCCGGAAAAAGAGGATAAAATTGAGGTGAACGTAGCCGCCAACCAAGTGAGTTTTATTTTAAAGGAAACGACGTTTATTTCACGCCTGATTGAGGGGAACTTCCCCAATTATAAACAGGTAATCCCAACGAAAACAACGGTAAAATTTGAGTGTTTTGTAAAGGAACTCTTGGCCTCTACCCGCCGGGCCGCGTTGTGTGCGGGCGAATTTGGAAGCATTGTGAAGTATAAGGTGGAAAATAATGTGCTGACCGTGTCTTCCAATTCCCAAAATATGGACTTTACGGATGAAATCCCCGTGGAATATGGCGGGGAGGCGTTTGAAACCAATTTTAAGCCGCAATATATTATTGACGTACTGAAAAATATATCGGCCGATAAAGTATCGTTTGCGTTTGTCAATGCGTCGCAACCGGTGCTGATTGAACCGGTTGAAGATAAGACGTTTAGGTACGTGATTATGCCAATGCGGGCCTAAGTATGTGGCATCCTGCCGTTAAAAAACAGTGGCGTAGCAGCCAAGAACTGGCCGCCCACCGTAGTACACTGGGACGCAGTTTAAACCGCTTAATGGTACTAGATTATGTGTGGACCCAGTTGGTGGGGAACAAAGGCCGGTTTTGGGTGTTGCATGCTGTTAAAAAAGATACGCTTTACGTGCAGGTAAAAGTGTCGGTAGCGAAAAACGAACTAACTACCAAACGGCGTTGGTTAATTAGTGAGCTTAATAAACATTTTGATACGCCGTGGATTAAACATATTGAAATCATTTAACAGGAGTTGTAGATGACTGAAGAACAAAAAGAGAAAGAGTACGATTCTTCCAAAATTACCGTCTTAGAAGGGTTGGAAGCCGTACGCAAACGCCCCGCCATGTATATTGGATCAACGGGGCTACCCGGGTTACATCACTTGGTGTATGAGGTGGTGGATAACTCCGTAGATGAAATTTTAGCCGGGGGTGCTACCACCATTACGGTTACTATTAAAGGGGATATGACGTGTTCCATTCAAGATGACGGACGCGGCATCCCGGTAGATTTAATGAAAAATGCCAAGGACGCTAAACTACGTAATAAATCGGCCTTGGAAGTAGTCATGACCGTATTGCACGCGGGAGGTAAATTTGACTCCGGCGCGTATAAAGTGTCCGGCGGGTTGCACGGGGTAGGTGTATCCTGCGTGAACGCACTTTCCGACGAGATGGAAGTGGAAGTGCGCCGCGACGGTAAAATCCACCACCAAATGTACAAACGCGGAAAACCGCAAGGCCCCGTGGAAGTAACCGGAAAAACAGACGAACACGGTACCAAAGTAACGTTCCATGCGGACCCGGAAATTTTTGGTAATTTGGCGTTTTCGTACGAAACTATTGGCAACCGCTTGCGCGAACTGGCGTTTTTAAATGCAGGCGTAAAAATTATTTACACCGACGAGCGCAAAGAAGATAATCAAACCGTTACTTTCCACTATGAAGGCGGGATTGCCCAATTTGTAAAATACTTAAACACCAATAAAACCGTGCTCAACCCCGAGCCGATTTACTTGACCAAAGAGATTGGTGACAATTATATTTCTTTTGCCATTCAGTATAACGAAGGATATTCCGAGAACGTATTTTCGTTTGTCAATAACATTCACACCGTGGAAGGCGGTACGCATTTAAGCGGGTTTAGAAGCTCGCTCACGCGTTTGATTAACGAGTATATTAAAAATAATAACCTCGCTAAACAACACAAAGATATTTCCGTATCCGGCGACGATATTAAAGAAGGGTTGGCCGCGGTGCTGTCCGTTAAAATCCCGCATCCGCAATTTGAAGGGCAGACCAAAACTAAATTGGGCAACAGTGAAGTGGAAGGGATTGTGCGCTCGGTAGTGAGTGACACGCTGGCTACTTTCTTTGAAGAAAACCCCAAAACGGCCCGTGCCATTTGTGAAAAATGTATGGGGGCTGCCGTGGCGCGTGAAGCCGCGCGCAAAGCGCGTGATTTGACGCGGCGTAAAGGTGCGTTAGAAGGCGGCGGACTGCCCGGCAAACTGGCAGACTGCCAAGAACGTGAAGCCGCCAAATGCGAGTTGTTCCTGGTGGAAGGGGACTCGGCCGGTGGTTCGGCCAAGCAAGGACGCGACCGCGTGTTCCAAGCGATTTTGCCTTTGCGTGGTAAAATTTTAAACGTAGAAAAAGCCCCCCTGGTACGTATTTTGTCTTCCGACACGGTGCGTGATTTGATTGCCGCCGTGGGGACCGGTGTGGGTGAAGGAGAAGGCGGGTTTGATATTAACAAACTGCGCTACCACAAAATTATTTTGATGGCTGATGCTGACGTGGACGGACAACATATCTCTACGTTACTGCTTACCTTCTTCTACCGCCAATTAAAGCCCTTGATTGAGGCCGGACACGTGTATTTGGCACAGCCGCCTTTGTACAAAGTAAAAAAAGGCAAAGTAGAACAATACCTGCAGACCGAAGACCAAATGCAACAGTGGCTGATGAAAGAAGGACTGGCCAGTGTGACGGTAACCGACTTAACGAAGAAAAAAGATTTTACCGCCGAACAGTTGCGCGATTTACTAAAAGTACTGCGCGACGTGGAAGATATGCTGGCTAAACTGGAAGTAAAAAACATTACACTGCCCGATTTCTTAGCTTTCTTGCAAGAAGGACGCGTGCCGGTGTACCGCATACCGCTTAAGAGCGGCGGATTTAAGTATTTCTATACCGAGCAAGAATACCGCGCGTATGAAGAACAATACATCCAGGAAAAACGCGAAGAGCTGATTGCCGACGGCGTAGATGCACAGGCCGTAGCAGATACGACCCTGGTGCCGGAACACCAAAGCTTGTTTGAATTTGGCAAACTGTTAGCCGCCGAAAATAAGCTTAAAACGGTGGGTTTTGACTTTGCACAGTATCCGCTTATCACCAACGATAAAGAACGCGTCAACCCGCTTTTTAAAGTAAATAACGGCAAAGCAGATGCTTTGGTGTATAGTCTAGCCGAACTGTTAAAAGCCGTCAAAGAGGCCGCTACTTCGGGTGCGAGCATCCAGCGCTACAAAGGGTTAGGGGAAATGAACCCCGAACAACTGTGGGAAACCACCATGGACCCCTCTAAACGCAAACTCATCCAAGTAAAAATTAACGACGCCACCGATACCGAACAGGCGTTCACCATGCTCATGGGCGACCGCGTAGAACCGCGCCGCGATTTTATTTATTCGCACGCCTTAGAGGTGAAAAACTTGGATATTTAACGCGTACGGCCCACCGTTATTAGGAGAAATTTGAAATGAGTGAAGAATTAAATAACCCGCAACAAGAAGTAAATGTAAAAGTGGATTTGTTTAGCGACATTGAACAGCGCGATATTGCCACGGAAATGCGCTCGTACTATATTGACTACGCCATGAGCGTCATTGTAGGGCGTGCACTGCCCGACGTGCGCGACGGCTTAAAACCCGTACACCGCCGGGTACTTTATTCCATGAACGAAATGGGGCTTAAATACAACCGCCCCTATAAGAAATCGGCCCGTGTAGTGGGCGACGTGTTGGGTAAATATCACCCGCACGGAGACACCGCCGTGTATGATACGCTGGTGCGTATGGCGCAAGATTTTTCTATCCGCGAGCCGCTGGTGGACGGACAGGGAAACTTCGGCTCCATTGACGGAGACTCCGCCGCCGCCATGCGTTATACCGAGTGCCGCTTGGAAAAAATTGCCGACACCATGCTAGACGATTTGGACAAAGATACCGTCAAAATGATTCCAAACTACGACGGCTCTTTGTTGGAACCCTCCGTACTGCCCGCGAAACTGCCTGCGTTGCTAGTCAACGGCTCGGCCGGGATTGCCGTAGGCATGGCAACCAACATTCCTACCCACAACTTGGGCGAAGTGTGCGACGGGATTATTGCCTACATCAAAAACCCGGACATCACCACCAAAGAGATGATGAAAATCATCAAAGGGCCGGATTTTCCGACGGGTGCTACCATCCGCGGGACCAAGGCCATTTACGAGTATTTTGAAACCGGCCACGGCAGCGTAAAAGTGCAAGCCGATACCGAAATTGAAGAACGTAAAGGCGGCCGCCAAGCCATTATTGTAACGGCGATTCCGTATCAGGTAAATAAAACGTCTTTGATTGAAAGCATTGTGGGCTTGGTGCGCGATAAAAAAGTAACCGATATTGCCGATATCCGCGACGAGTCGGACCGCCGGGGTATGCGCCTGGTAATTGAAGTAAAACGCGACGGTAACGCCCAAGTGGTGCTCAACCATTTGTTTAAACATACGCAACTGCAAACCACGTTCCCCGTCAATATGCTAGCCATTGTGGACGGGCGGCCGCGGGTGCTTTCCCTTAAAGAAGTCATGAAGGCGTATGTAAAACACCGCCAGGAAGTAATTACCAACCGCACGAAATTTGACCTCAACAAAGCGCAAAAACGCGAACACATTTTAAGCGGGTTACTTATTGCCATTGCCAATATGGATGAAGTGGTGGCTATTATCCGCAACGCCAAAGACCCGACCGAGGCCAAATTTACCTTGATGAAACGCTTTACCTTGACCGAAGTGCAAGCGCAAGCGATCTTGGATATGCGGTTGCATCAACTGACCCAACTTTCTAGCTTGGCGATTGAAAACGAACGCAAAGATTTACTAAAACTCATTGCCGACTTGCAAGCCATTTTGGCAAGCCCGCAAAAGATTTTAGACATCATTGTGGAAGAACTCACGCAACTTAAAAAAGACTTTGACGACCCGCGCCGTACCAAAATTGGGCCGGATATGGAAGACTTCTCTATGGAAGATTTCATTGAGAAGGAAGATGTGGTCATTACCTTGTCTAACGACGGGTATGCCAAACGCATTCCGCTTTCCACCTACCGCAGCCAAAACCGCGGCGGCAAAGGCATTATTGGCAGTAAGACCAAAGAAGAGGACTTTATGGAAAACCTCTTTATCACGTCTTCACACGCCACCATTTTGATGTTCACCAACCGCGGACGTGCGTTCCAACTGCGCGCGTTTGAAATCCCGGAAGGCAACCGTATGTCTAAGGGCAAGGCACTGGTTAATTTACTCCAACTGACCGGCGAGGAAAAAGTAACCTCTACCTTAGCCATTGAGGACTTTAACCCGGCTGAACACGACGAGAGTGAACAGGCCTATTTAACCATGTGTACCCGCTTGGGCACCATTAAACGCGTGGCACTTAAAGAGTTTGCCAACATCCGCCGCAGTGGGCTTATTGCCATTGGCTTGGAAGAGGGCGACGTGCTGATTAGCGTGCAGATGACGTTTGGTAAGAGCGATATTTTAGTGGCTACCCAAAACGGTAAATCCATCCGCTTTGACGAAAACGAAGTGCGTGCCATGGGCCGCCAAGCCCGCGGCGTGCGCGCGATTGCGTTGGAAGACGGCGACGTAGTGGTGGGCATGGAACAGGCCCCCAACGACGGCTCCGTTCAGCCCGACGTGCTTTCCGTATGTGAAAACGGGTTTGGCAAACGTACCGAATTTAGCGAGTACAAACGCCAACACCGCGGCGGCATGGGGGTCATTACCATTAAAACCACCGCCCGCAACGGCAAAGTAGTGGGGATTAAACTGGTGGACGAATCCAAAGACCTCATGATTATTACCGAGAAAGGCATGACCATCCGGTTGCGCTGTGGGGATATTAGCTCCGTCGGGCGCAACACGCAAGGGGTAACCTTGGCCAAGATGGAAGAGGGCGACAAGATTGCCCGGATTGCGCCGGTAGTAAAGACGGAGGAAGAGGAAAACACAGAGGAACCCACAAAGGAACCCGCGAAATAACGGTTTCCAAATTTGAACCCTAAGCCGCCGATTTGCCCACCTCGCGTACCTGCAATGCTGACGCATTGTCTTGCAGATGTACGCCACGGGGCAACATACGGCGGCTTTTATGCCGTCCGCAGGACCAAATTTGGAAACAGGGGCAATGTTTCCTTTACACTGCGCTTTTTTTACGGCGGACGCGATTATCCATTAACCGCACACGGGCACAAACAAAAAGTTTGAGCCCGTGTGTCTTTTTCAGCGATACAATTTTCCAAAACCGGGCCATTTTGACGTACCTTGGGCTTGACGTGTCATCCAGACACGCCTATGCGCCCAACTTGTCCGCCAAACTGACCTCGGTTTTGAAAAATCATCTTATCTTCTATTTTACCCGGTGCTTGGGGAAGAGCGGTGTTTTAGGTTGACTCTACCGTGTGTTTGCAAGGGCGATAATAAAAAAGGGTGCGGAAAAAGCTTTACAACACCGCCGGAAAATTAGTATAAAAAATGTGGGGGATGAAATTTCATGCGCAGTAATCCGCACATTTTGGAAATCAATGCACGCTCGTGGCTTAAACGCCATGCGGCGCGTGCCGGCCATCCGGTAACGCTGGCCGATATCCCCGCCGACGTGTGGGATAAAATCCAAAAAACCGGATTTGATGCCGTGTGGCTCATGGGCGTGTGGAAACGCAGCCCGGCGGCTGAAAAAATTGCGCGTGAAAACCAAGATATTACCTCCTATGTGCGCTCGGTAAAGCCCGATTTTTCCATGGACGATATTGCCGCTTCCCCGTATGCGGTGTATGAATATACCGTGGACGAAGCGTTAGGCGGAAACGAGGCCTTGGCCGAGTTTCGCAAACAACTCAACGAGCGTGGCATCCAACTGTTTTTAGATTTTGTCGGCAACCATACCGCTATTGATTCACCGGCGGTAACACAGCACCCGGAGCTGTTTATTACCACCGGGAAAAATGCACCGCATATCCACCCCGATTGGTTTTTTAAAACCCAAAAAGGCGACTACATCGCCCATGGGCGCGACCCGTATTTTGCCCCGTGGACCGATACCGCGCAACTTAATTACTTTAACCCGCAAACGCGCGATTTTATGACGCAAAAACTTCTGCAAGTGGCCGCTATGTGCGACGGCGTGCGCTGTGATATGGCCATGCTGTCGTTAAACAAAGTACAGCGCGATACGTGGTGGGAGTTTATCGGCGGGGAACTGCCGCGTGAAGAATTTTGGACGCAAGCCTTAAACGCCGTGCGCGCCGAACACCCGGAATTTGTATTTATGGCCGAAGTATATTGGGGCTTGGAGTGGGATATCCAGGAATTAGGATTTGATTACACATACGACAAAGTGTTGTATGACCGCTTACGCTTTGCCGACGCGGACAGTATCCGCGGGCACTTACGGGCGGAACACTTATTCCAAATGCGTTCCTTGCGCTTTATTGCCAACCACGACGAGGAAGAGCCCCTCAAAGCCTTTGGGCGCGAAAAATCTTTAGCGGCCGCCACGATTATTGCTACCTTGCCCGGGGCGCGGCTATTCCACTTGTTCCAACTGTTAGGGCGTCCCGTGCGTATGCCGATTCAATATGTAAATGACGATTTTACCGTGGATGAGCCGGTGGAACAGTATTACTGGAAGATTTTGGAAATTGTGTCCGACCCGGCGTTCCACGGCGGACAATGGGCCCTGAAAGAAAGTATCCCCGTGTATGCGGGCGAAAATACCTGCCATAACATTTTGTGTTGGCAATGGAAACAACGCCATACCGGCAAGTTTGTCATCATCAATTACAGCGAAAACCCGGCCCAATGCCGCGTGCCTTTTAAGGGAATTGCCGACTATAAAGTGCGCGAAGAAATAGAAGGAAAAGAATTTAATTTGCCGCCTGAACTGGTTGCGCAGGGGATGGAGTTGGTGTTAAAACCCTACGAATGCAAAATTTTTACGTTTAGTATTTGATAACAACGGGCGCGAAGTATCTTTTCAGTCATACAAAACCTAAAACATAATGTTTTAGGTTTTGTACTTTTCTGCGATACAATTTTCCAAAATCTGCCTATTTGCGCGTCCCTGCCCGCTCGTAGCACCTAGCAGTGCAACTTCGGGGCACTTGCCCGCACAACTAGGCTAGATTTTGAAAAATCATCTTATCCTCTACGGTACCTTGTACTTGGGGAAAAACGGACTGCTGTACAGGTTGTACGAAAGTATGGCAAAGCTGTCTGCTGAGTATTTTGCCCAGTAATGTTGCGTGTGTGAAACTTCCCTTTTAAAGAGCCCTAATTTTGGCATTTCTTTTCCTAAAAATTTTTTGTGAAAAAATGGGTCATTTTTTTTATAATGTAAATAGATAGTTTGATAGGAGAAAAACAATGCCTTATAAGCCGTTTGGCACCCGGGACCAGTTGGAAATACTTTCCTTAGGGACCGAGCTGGCGTTGACCGAGATAATCGGCGCGGCGGTGGGGTATTGGCTAGACATAAAACTGGGTACGTTGCCGTGGTGTTTGGTGGGCGGCGTGCTAATTGGATTTGTGCTGAGCTTGGTACGCATTACGAGCATAGCTAAAGGCGCGAGGAAAAATGGACGTAGCTGAAACCATATCTCATCATATTTTAGACCACGACTGGGGCGTTGCCTTAGGCGGGCTACGCTTGCCCATTACAACGCACTCTGTAACGATTTTTTGCGTGAGCGTGCTATTGCTGTTGGGCCTGGCCTGGGCCGCACGCAAACATACCAGCCGCGGCGGGAAACTTGTTTCCGTGCTCATGGAAGAATATGTTTCGTTCATCCGCGGAGGCATTGTGCTACCTAACATGGGCCCCGAAGGACGCAGTATGCTACCGTATTTCTGCACGCTGTTTTTATTTATTTTATGCGTCAATTTGGCCGGGATGATCCCCGAAATGAAAACCGCTACGTCTAACATTTCGGTAACGGCCGCGCTGGCACTTTGTTCGGGCGCGCTTATTATAGGAAGCGGCTTAAAATTCCACGGACTTATTGGGTTTTTAAAAGGGTTTGTGCCGTCGGGCACGCCGGGGTGGCTCATTCCGCTTATTTTCCCGCTGGAAGTAGTGAGCTTAATTATTAAAGTGTGCGTGCTTGCTATCCGTTTATTTGCCAATATGCTTTCAGGCCACATGGTGCTGATTTGTTTGCTGCTCATTATTTTTATCATTGGCGAGATGAGCAAACTATTTGGCGTGGTGTCTATGGTGCCCGCCATGGCGTTAGAGATTTTTATGACGTGTTTGGAGTTGTTGGTGGCCTTTTTACAGGCGTATGTGTTTACCTTGCTGACCGCTATTTTTGCGGGCTCGGTCATTCACACCCACTAAATTTAAAAGGGGCGTTTGCCCAAAGGAGAAAACGTATGGAATTAGTTGCACTGAAATATATTGCCGCCGGTATTGGTGCCGGTTTAGTAGTGTTAGGGGCCGGGTTTGGCTTAGGTAAAATTGGGGCGGCCGCCTTGGAAGGCGCGGCCCGTCAACCCGAAGCCGCCGGCGATTTACGCACGACCATGATTATTATTGCTGCCTTGTTAGAAGGGGCTGCCATGTTGGGGCTGGTTATCTGCCTCTTAACCATGGTCATGAAATAAGCTATGGAAGATTTGTTAAAACCGGATGTTGGCGTACTACTGCTGACGGTTTGTAACTTTTTATTATTGGTGTTTTTGCTGAAAAAATTTGCCTGGGGGCCGATTATCGGCGCCTTGGAAAAACGCGAAAACCAAATAGAAAGCGACAAACAAACCGCCGCTAACGCACGCCAAAGTGCCGAAGAACTTAAAAAAGAGTTGGACGAACGCTTGGCCCAAATTTCAAACGAAGCCGCGCAAAAAATGGCCGCGGCTGTGAAAGCGGGCGAAGCACAAAAAGAACAACTCTTGGCGCAGGCAAAAGAACAAACCGAGCGGATGTTACAACAGGCCAAAGCGCAAATAGAGGCCGAAAAAAACCAAGCCTTGGCCGACGTGCGCGGAGAAATTGCACAGCTTAGTTTGCTAGCGGCCGCGCGTGTAATGCAGCGGCAAGTAAAAGAGGATACCGCTGACCAAATTGTCGCCCAAGTGCTAGAAGAGGTAAAAAGAAAATAATATGAACGCCCAAAACCGTATTGCCGCCGCCCGCTACGCCGCCGCTTACGACGGGCTTAGCCAAACCCTGGAGCAGGCCGAGCAAAACGCACAAGAGCTGGCCACGGCCACCCACATTATTAACGACGTGGCAGAAGTGTTACAAAGCCCTGGCTTGCCCGCGGCGCAAAAAAAATTGATACTCAATGAGGCCCTTCACGAGTTGCCGAAAGCCCGCGCGTTTATCAGTGTGCTGATTGATGCCAAACGGCTTAATTTGCTTGGCGCTATTTATGAGCACGTGCAAACGCTGTTGGAGGACCGCCAAGGGATTTCCCGCGCGATTATTACCACCGCACGCGTGCTGAGTAACGCGCAACGAGCGTCCGCCCAAGAAGCACTTTCTATACGTTACGGCAAAACCATTCAAGCGGATTTTGAAGTGGACCCGGCTTTGTTGGGGGGATTAACGGCCCAATGTAACGGGGAATTATTAGACGGTAGTTTAAAAACACGGCTTGAGAAACTGCGTCAAGCAATTACAAAATAGGATTTTTATGGCGATTAGACCGGAAGAAATTACAAAAATTATCAAAGAAAAAATTGAACATTTTGATACGTCCTTAGACGTAAGCGAAGTGGGTACGGTCATCCAGGTGGGTGACGGGATTGCCCGCGTACACGGACTAAGTAACGTAAAAGCCAGTGAGCTGGTGGATTTTGGACACGGCGTAAAAGGCATGGCGCTTAACTTGGAGTATGACAACGTGGGTTGCGTGCTGATGGGGCCGGATACGCTGGTGCACGAAGGGGACACCGTCAAACGCACCGGGGAAGTAATTAGCATCCCGGTAGGTAAAGGGGTCATTGGCCGCGTGGTGAGCCCGCTTGGCAAACCCTTAGACGGAAAAGGCGAAATTGCACCCGAGAAAAACATGCCGCTAGATATTGTGGCCCCGGGGATTATTGACCGTCAGCCCGTCAAACAACCGCTCCAAACCGGGATTAAAGCCATTGACTCCATGGTACCCATTGGCAAAGGACAGCGCGAGCTGATTATTGGCGACCGCCAAACCGGCAAAACCGCCATTGCGATTGACGCAATTATCAACCAAAAAAATATCCCGCAAGAAGAACGCTGTATTTGTATTTATGTGGCCGTGGGACAAAAACAAAGTACCGTGGCTCAAGTAGTGAAAACCTTGACCGATTTTGGGGCCATGGATTACACGGTGGTTGTATCGGCCACGGCGTCCGACCCGGCGTCTCTACTCTATATTGCGCCGTATGCCGGATGTGCCATTGGCGAGTATTTTATGTGGCAGGGAAAAGATGTGCTCATTGTGTATGATGATTTGTCTAAACATGCACAAGCGTACCGCGAAATGTCCCTCTTGCTGCGCCGTCCGCCAGGACGTGAAGCGTACCCCGGCGACGTGTTTTATTTGCACTCGCGCTTATTAGAACGGGCGTGCAAACTTTCTAAAGAAAACGGCGGAGGGTCGCTCACGGCGTTGCCTATTATTGAAACGCAAGCAAACGACGTGTCTGCCTATATTCCTACCAACGTTATTTCTATTACGGACGGACAGATTTATTTGGAAAGCAACCTGTTTTTAAGCGGCATTAAACCCGCCGTCAACGTGGGGCTTTCCGTCAGCCGCGTGGGCGGCAGTGCCCAGCGCAAAACCATGCGCAAAGTGGCCGGGACGTTGCGTATTGATTTATCCCAATACCAGGAACTGGCCGGGTTTGCGCAGTTTGGCTCGGAGCTGGATAAAGAATCCCAACGGCAAATTGCACGCGGCAAACGCATGACCGAACTACTCAAACAAAATCAATACGCCCCCTTAAAAGTGGGCGAAGAAGTGTTGGTATTATATGCCGGCACGCATGGATATTTGGACGAAATAGAAGTAACCGACGTGCTACGTTATGAAAAAGAACTCTTGGCGTATATGCACGCGCAAAAACAAGACGTACTGGACGGTCTTAACGCCGCGGTGGAACTGACCCCCGAAGTGGAAAACACCTTAAAAGGGGCGTTGGATGAATTTAAAACGGTTTTTAAACCGGCCTAAGGAGAATCTATGGAAAACAATAAAAACAGAAAAAAATATTTAGTAACGGGCGGAGCCGGATTTATTGGCAGTAACATTGCCAAAACCTTAGAAGCCCAAGGGCACGAAGTAACCGTGCTGGACGATTTTGCCAAAAACGGAAACTTTAAAAACTTAATCGGTTTTAAGGGAGACGTGATTACGGCGGATTTATTCCAACAAGTTCCCATGGATATGTATTTTGATGCCATTTTCCACGAGGCCGCTATTACCGATACTACGGTAAAAGACCAAAAAGCCATGATGGAACAAAACGTGGAAGCGTTTAAGAATTTGCTGAATTTTGCCGCCGAAAACGACATTAAAAAAGTGGTATATGCCTCTTCCGCCGCTACCTACGGAAACGGACCGGTGCCCAACGTGGAAACGCAACCTACCCACCCCGAAAATGTGTATGGGTTTTCTAAAGCGATTATGGACAATGTGGCCCGCCAATTTGCCGGGGATAACCACGATATGACCATTATTGGGCTACGTTATTTTAACGTGTATGGACCGGGTGAATATTACAAAGGCAAAATGGCCAGTATGATTTATCAGCTCTATTTGCAAATGAAAGAAGGCAAGCGCCCGCGCGTGTTTAAAATGGGCGAACAACAACGCGATTTTGTGTACGTAAAAGATATTGTTAAAATTAACCTCTGCGCGCTCACTAACGGTAAAGAAACCGGCGTGTATAACGCCGCTACCGGCATCCCGCGCAACTTTAACGAAATTATTGCGTGCCTGAACAAAGAAATGGGTACGAATCTGGAGCCGGAATATATTGATAACCCGTATAAGGATTTCTTCCAGGTGAAAACTCAGGCGGATATTACCAAGTCTAAAGAGAAATTGGGATACACGCCCGATTACACGTTAGAAGCCGGGATTGCCGACTACGTGAAAATTTTAAAAGCAGAAAACAGATAATATGGAATCGTTACGCGACATACGCCAAAACATCAAAGCCATTAAGTCCACGCAGCAAATTATGCAGACGATGAAGATGATCTCCAACGCCCGCATTAAAAAAGCGCAGGATGCTATGATGGCGGCCCGGCCGTTTGCTACCAAAATGCTGGAAATGGTGGACGACCTGAAACAAGATATTTTGGCGTTGCCGCAACCCGACGACGGAAGTGAAACGTGGGCGGGACGCATTTTTGTGAACCGCACCGGGGATAAAAATAAAGTGGGGCTGATTGTAATTACCGGGGACAAAGGGCTGACCGGCTCTTTTAACGCGGTGATTTTACGCAGTGCCTTGGCGTTTTTGCGCGAGCACAAAGACCAGGAAATTTTTGTCTTTGCGATTGGCAAAAAAGGACGGGACTTTTTAAACCGCCTCAAACTGCCTAACTTGCATATGACGTATGAGAGCGTGGGGATTTTCCCTAAGGTGTCTTACGCGCATGCGGATTTGCTGGGCAGTGCCGTGCTGAAAACATTTTTAGATGAAAAACTAGGCTCGGTAACGCTCATTTACAACGATTTTAAATCTTTAGCAAGCCAGACGTTGCGGCAAATGCAATGGTTGCCGTTTGATTTTGAAGTAGTACAAAAAGAAAAAGAAGTGCACGATTTCGAGTTTGAGCCCGGGATGATGGAGATTTTTAAAATCATGGTGCCGCGGTTACTAAAAGCCAATTTGTACCGGGTGCTTTTAGAATCGCAAGCGGCTAACTTGGCGGCCACCATGAACGCCATGGACGCGGCCAGTAAAAACGCCGGGGAATTGGTAACGGCACTGGGCGTAAAACTAAACAAAGTGCGCCAGGCCGGCATTACCAACGAAATTTTAGATATTGTCAACGGGGCAGAAGCCCTGAATAATTAAAGGAAAAATTATGCAAACGGGAAAAGTAATCCAAGTAATCGGCGCGGCAGTGGATATTGAGTTCGCACAAGACCACTTGCCGGCTATTGAAAATGCCATTGAAATTGAAATGGACGCCCACAAAAAAATTGTGGCCGAAGTTGCCCAACAAATGGGCGACGGGATTGTGCGCTGTGTGGCACTGGAAAGCACCGACGGACTTCAGCGCGGAGCGAAGGCCGTGGATACCGGTGCGCCTTTAACTGTGCCGGTGGGAGAAAAATGCTTGGGCCGTTTGCTAAATGTGCTAGGGAAACCACAAGACCATAAAGGCGACATTGACGCCGCCATGACCTTGCCTATTCACCGGGCGGCACCGGCACTTGCGGACCAAAACCCTACCCCTGAAATTTTTGAAACCGGCATTAAAGTAATTGACCTGATTGCCCCGTATATGAAAGGCGGTAAAGTGGGCCTGTTTGGCGGGGCCGGCGTAGGCAAAACCGTACTGATTATGGAGCTTATTAACAACGTGGCACGCGAACACCACGGTAGCTCCGTCTTTGGCGGCGTGGGCGAACGCAGCCGCGAAGGAAACGATTTGATGCTAGAGATGAGCGAGAGCAAACTTTTCGACGGGTCCACGGTACTGGATAAAACGGTGCTGGTGTACGGACAGATGAACGAGCCGCCAGGGGCCCGCGCCAAAGTGGCGCTCACAGCGCTTACGCAAGCGGAGTATTTCCGCGACGTAAAAGGCCAAGACGTGCTACTCTTCTTGGATAACATCTTCCGCTTTGTACTGGCCAACAGTGAAGTATCTGCCCTTTTGGGGCGTATGCCGTCTGCCGTGGGGTATCAGCCGACCTTAAACACGGAAATCGGTGCCCTGCAGGAACGTATTACGTCCACCAAAAAAGGTGCTATTACGTCCATTCAGGCCGTCTATGTGCCTGCGGACGATTTAACCGACCCCGGCGTGGCCGCCACGTTCACGCACTTGGATTCTACGTCTGTGTTGGACCGCCAAATTGCCAGTTTGGGGATTTATCCGGCGGTGGACCCGCTGGCCTCTACCTCGCGCATTTTGGACCCGCGCATTTTGGGGCAGGAACATTATGACGTGGCACAAAGTGTGCGCCGCGTGTTGCAAAAATATAAGGATTTGCAAGACATTATTGCTATTTTGGGGATGGACGAACTTTCGGACGAAGACAAAAAAACCGTGGCCCGTGCGCGGCGTATCCAAAAGTTCTTATCGCAACCGTTCTCGGTGGCGGAACAATTTACCGGGCACCCGGGTAAATATGTTAAACTGGCCGATACCATTAAGGCCTTTAAGGGCATTGTGGCGGGCGAGTATGACTATATCCCGGAATCGTGCTTTTACATGTGCGGCGGCATTGAGGACGTATTAGCCGCGTACGAAAAAGTGAAGGACAAAGAGTAATGGCAGACAAAAAACTGACCCTTAATTTAATTACGCCCGAAAAACAGCTCATCACGGATAAGCCGGTGGATATGGTGATTTTGCCGGCGTTGCTGGGCGAAATGGGAATTTTACCCGGGCACGTGAAAACCGTGGTACAGTTGGGGCTGGGGTCACTACGCTATAAGGCAGACGGCAAAGAGGAAGAATTTGCCGCGTTGGGCGGGTTTGTGGAAGTGCTTAACGACGTGGTAAATGTGTTTGCCGAAAGCGCCGCCTTGGCGGGCGAAATTGACGAGGAAAAAGAACGCCAACGCATTAAGGCGCTCAAGGATTCACTATCTAACAAAGATGCGGACATTGATTTTGAGTTGGCCGAAATTGAGATTAAACAGGCTATTGCCCGCATGAAAGTGAAAAAGAAACGGATGTAAGAACTTCCCGGTGATGTACCTTTGTAACGGTAGGGTTTCAAACACGTAAAGTATTTGAAACCCTACTCGTTTTCCGGGCAACCATTTGCCACATTTGAGCATCTTTGCACCGACTTGCCACTCGACGCACCTAGCAGTGCGCCTTCGGGCAACTTACGGTGCAAATCTATCTCAAATCTGACAAATCAGCCCACCAAACACTTTACTCGGTGATGTTGCGGACGACATAACATTTAACTTTTCCCGCCAAACTGGGTTAGAATTTGAAAAATCAGCTCACTTTTAGTGTTCCCTTGTGTTTGGGGAAGTGCGGTGTTACCAGTAAAAAGGTTGTACCCAGGCGCGACAAATCAGTCAACCGTAAGTTTTACCCGGGCACGCTTTTTCTATGAATTTCCGTTATATGGCTTGCTTGCGAATTTGAAAACTTTCTCTGCTAAGTATTTTAGTGCTTTTTGTTGCCGTTAATACACGTAAATAGTATCTAAGCCGCTTGCTCCTTTTGCTTTATTTGTTTCACTTTGGCACACTTTAGCTGCCAAAGAAGAGTCTGCATTCACCACCTCACACCGTCGGGCGTCCGGTAAGTAAGTAGCATGGTGTAAAATAGCTCTATATAATATTTCATTGTTCCAAATGCATACAATTTCCGTGGAAGGAGCCGCTGAGAGATAACAGAATGCTTCTTGGCCGCCCCAAGAATATCTAAGATGTCTTTTGGATGTATTTTCGCTTTCTATGTTTCCACTGGGCATACTAATATCCAGTGCCGAAAAATCATCTGCATATTTTTCATTTGCCAAGTAATATAATTCTTGAGCTTTTGCTATACTCTCAACCACAGTTTTTAATTGTACGAACCGACTTTTCATTACGGCTTTTTGGTATTGCGGCACGGCGACGGCGGCAAGAATACCAATAATCAGCACCACGACTAAGAGCTCAATGAGGGTAAAGCCGCTATGCCCGCTATGTCCCGCATAGATTGCCGCCCGCAGGGTCGGGGTGACGGAGCGGGTGGTAAAGATGAACGATTTCCCCCTCACCCGGCACTGCGTGCCACCCTCTCCCTCCAGGGGCGAGGGGGAAAATAAGGTGGAGATCCCCGACGGAAACACTCGGGGATGACAGCCTTTTTTTATAACTAGATTTCTGTTTTGCATCATACGTTCTCCTTTTGGATGTTGGGTTGGCACCCAACCTATATTTCAATTTACCCGCTTGGAAAACGTATGCAAAAACGGCGGCTATACTCAGTGCCTGCGACAGTCCTGAGGATAACAGCCGTAGTTTCCCACCGCAGGGTGGGAAACACTCGGCACACACGGACCGTCGTCCCTGTGTGCCTGATATCGGCTGTTTTTGGAGTCGCAGACAACTCAATTGAGTGACCTGTATTCTTGCAATACAGTTCCAAAAACAAGTTAAATTGTACCCATAGTGTAGCAAAAAATGTGCAAAGTTTGTATAATATATCTACCAAATTTAATTTATTTTTAGGCAAGAGTTAAACAAAATGGTAGCCAAAAATAGAAGTGTTTTAATCCTCGCGGCCGGCAAAGGCACGCGGATGAAGTCCTCCCTCCCCAAACCGCTCCACGCGGTATGTGGGTTCCCCATTTTAGCACATATTTTACGTGCCGCCCAGGAACTAAACCCGGCGGCTATAGGTGTTGTAATTGGTCATGGGGCCGAACAGGTCAAACAAACCGTTTTAGATAATCTGTCCGCTTGGGGCATTACCGCCCCGGTGGAATTTTATGAGCAAACCGAACTGGCCGGGTCCGGCTCGGCCGTCAAAGCCGCGTTGCCGTTTTTGCAAAAACAGGAAAGCGTATTAGTGTTGGCCGGCGATACGCCGCTACTTAAAGCCGACACGTTGGCACAAATGTATGCCCAGTTTGAGGCGCAACAAGCCGGCACGTTAGTACTGGCGGTAAAAGTACCCAATCCGGCCGGATATGGGCGCATTGTGCGCGACGGGCAAAACAATTTTGAAAAAATTGTAGAAGAGGCCGACGCGGACGAAACCACTAAACAGATTGACGAAATCAATAGCGGTATGTATGTATTTAACAGTGCCTCTTTGGTAAAAGCACTGGGGCAATTAACCCCGCAAGGGCCCAAGCACGAGTATTATTTAACCGATACCCTTTCTTTTATTAAACAAACCGGACTGCCGGCGGTGGTATTTACGTCTAAGGACTTTGAACAAGCGTTAGGCGTTAACAGCCGCGTGCAACTGGCGCAGGCCGCGCAAATTATGCGCGCACGCATTAATGAGTTTCACATGGATAACGGCGTTACGCTTATTAACCCGCAAGACACGTATATTGACGCGGGAGTGGAAATTGGTGCGGACACGGTAATTGCGTCGGGCTGTTATTTACTAGGGAACACCAAAATCGGCCCGAACTGCACGTTAGAGAGCAGTGTGTATGTAAACAACTCCACCATTGCTAACGACGTAACTTTAAAATTGGGTACGTACATTGAAGAAAGCGAAGTGGCCGAAACGTGCCAACTGGGGCCGTATGCGCATTTGCGCCCCAAATCGGTACTGAAAAAAGGTGCTAAAGTAGGCAATTTTTCTGAAATTAAAAAAGCGGTCATTGGGGAAGGGTCCAAGGTGAACCATTTAAGCTATATTGGCGACACCCAAATGGGTGCCGAGGTAAATGTAGGCGCGGGGACCATTACCTGCAATTATGACGGCAAAAACAAACACACCACCGTTATTGAAGACCATGTGTTTGTAGGGTCTAACGTGAATTTTGTAGCACCGGTTACGGTGCACGAATATGCAAAAATCGGCGCGGGGTCAACCATTACCAAGGAAGTAAGTGCCCAAGGATTGGCGATTGCACGCTCGCGTCAGGTAGTGCTAGAAAATAAAGGTGTAAAGAAAAATGACTAAAAGCGTAAACGGCGACTTGCGCATCTTTTCCGGCAATGCAAATTTGCCCTTAGCCCAGAAAATTTGCGAACACTTAAATATAGAACTAGGCAAACTGCATGTGGAACGGTTTGCCGACGGCGAAGTAGATGTGCAGATTTTGGAATCTGTACGCGCGCACGATTGCTATATCATTCAGCCCACGTGCCCGCCCGTCAACGAAAATTTGATGGAACTTTTAATTATGATTGACGCGTTTAAACGCGCCAGTGCGGGTAAAATTACCGCCGTTATCCCCTATTTTGGATATGCGCGTGCCGACCGTAAATCGTCCCCGCGTGTGCCGATTACCGCTAAACTGGCCAGTAACTTAATTACCGAGGCTGGGGCCGACCGCATTATGGCGATTGACTTGCACGCCGGGCAAATCCAGGGGTTTTTTGACATTCCCGTGGACCACCTTAGAGCGCGCAAAGTGTTTTTGGATTATTTCCAAAACTTTAAACGCGAAGATTTAGTAGTCATTTCCCCCGACGTGGGCGGCGTGGAACGCGCCCGCAAATTTGCCGCTAAAATGGATGCGGGGCTGGTGATTATTGATAAACGCCGCCCTAAACCTAACGAGGCGGTGGTCTATAACGTCATTGGGGACGTGAAAGACAAAGTGTGTATTATTTTTGATGATATTGTGGATACAGCCGGAACGCTGACCACCGTAGCTAATAAAATCAAAGAACAGGGTGCGCGCGAAGTATATGCGGCGTGTGCCCATGGGTTGTTATCGCGCAATGCGTTGGAACGGATTGATCAAAGTGCCATTAAAAAATTGATTATTACCGATTCCTTGCCCGTGCGGGATTTAGGCCCAAAAGTGGAAACGCTGTCCGTAGCCCATATTTTGGCGGACGCTATCCAACGCAACCACGATGGACAATCCATCAGTGGGATGTTTAACTAATTTCTAATAACTTGGAGGAAAGTAAAGATGGAAAAAGTAGCAATCTCTGCCACCGCCCGCGAAGGCATTGGCGTAAAAGGGGCTCTTTCTAAAATTAGAGCCGAAAAAAATGTACCGGCCGTAGTGTACGGCGGGCACAAAGAACCTGTTAGCGTAACCGTAAGCGTAAAAGATTTAGATAAAATCATTAAAGCCGGTAAAAATACGTTAGTAGAAATTTCTTTAAACGGGGCCCAAGAACTGGCCTTGGTAAAAGAAGTACAATACCACGCGGTAACCGATAAACCGATCCATGCCGATTTTCAACGCGTAAGCATGAAAGACAAAATGGACGTGGTGGTACCGATCCGCTTGGAAGGAACTTCCCCGGATATTGCCCAATACGGCGCTATTGTGGAACACATTATGCGCGAAATTGAAGTACGCGCCTTGGTAAGTGCTATCCCGCACGAAATTGTGGTAGATACCACCGCTATGACCATTAACAAAGGGATTGTAGCCGGCGATATTAAACTGCCCGAAGGCGTGGAACTGAAAACCGACAAAGAAGCCCCGGTGGTGCACTTGGCTATCCCGAAAGATGAAGAAACCCCCGCTCCTGCCGCCGCCGCTACGGACGCGGCCGCTCAGCCGGAAAGCTCTTCTACCAAAGGGAAGAAAGACGAAGAAGGGAACCTTACCAAAGGGACCGACGCGGCTAAGAAATAGTCTATGCAATACCTCCTGGTGGGGCTGGGTAATCCCGGCGCTGAGTATGAACGGACGCGGCACAATGTGGGGTTCCGCATGGTGGAAGCGGCCGGACAGAAATGGGGCGTGCAGTGGCAACCTTGGCAAAAACTGGGAGTGTACGGCAAAGTATCCGTGGCAGGGAAGGACGTTTTCTTGTTGAAACCCTACACGTATATGAATTTATCGGGTCAGGCTGTGAGCAGCCTGGCCCGGTTTTATAAAATTCCGCCTGAAAGAGTGATAGTATGCTTTGATGATGTATCCCTGGCGGTTGGAAAACTGCGCCTGCGCGGCAGTGGCTCGGCCGGCGGCCAAAAAGGGATGAAGAGCATTATTGAACAATTGGGTACCGATAACATTGCGCGATTGCGCTGTGGAATTGGGCCCAAACCCGAGAAATTTGATTTGGCTAACTTTGTGCTGGGGAAATTTTCCCGCGAAGAAGAAACGTTGTTAGCCCCTACCTTGGAGCGTGCGGTCTTGGCGCTAGAAACCTATTTTAAAGACGGCCTGGAGAAGGCCATGAACGGGTTTAATTAAAACCACTTGATATCCAACGTAAAAGCCCGCCTCATGTTAGGCGGGCTTTTAGCTATTTTATTTGCTTTCAAAGGCCATGCAACAGTTGCCCAGCATGCATTTACTGCAGTTGCATAAACTTTGCGCCACACGCAACGCGGCAAGGAGTTTGCGCGCAAAATCCGTTAAGGTCGGGTCACGCGCGCCCAGGACGAGCAGAATATCGCCCGGTTTGGCGGCGGCCGCCATTTGCGCTAAAATGCGCTCGCGGCAGGCCTCGTAATCCACATTTACCCCGCGCTTTTTAAGCCCGTCATACACGGTTTTGCACGTAATCCCTTCAGGGATTGTGCCGCCGGGGTAATACACTTCCGTGAGCCATAGGTGGTCATCCGGCCCGATACTCTTGGCAAAGCTGTCCACAAATTCGTGCGATAATAGTTTGATAGACGTGAACGCGTGGGGTTGGTAAAACGCCAGTACGCGTTTGCCGCGCAAATGCGCCGCGGCAATGGTGGCGGCTAGTTTGTGCGGGTTGTGGGCAAAATCGTCCACCACTTCAATTTTGTTGTAACTGCCGATAGAGGCAAAACGGCGGGCAATCCCGGTAAATTTATTTAAGGCTTGGGCACAGGTTTGTAAATCTACGCCCATGTGCAAGGCGGCCGCTACGGCGGCGGTGGCGTTGGCCACGTTGTGCACACCGGGGATTTGCAAGCGGAAGGGTTGGCCGTTAATGGTAAAGTCCGAGCCGAAACCGTCCACCTTGATATCCGTGGGGTGCACGTCTCCTAGGGAAATACCAAACGATTTATCCCCGCCTAAGGCGCGCAGGTTTTCTTCTTCCGCGTTAATGATGGCGGTTTTGCAGTGGGAGATAAATTCTTTAAAATAGCCTTGTAAAATGTTAATTTCTTTGTGGTCTTTTTGCAAGTTAAGGCACAGGCCCAGGTAGGGCTGATATTTGACGATAGAGCCGTCGCTCTCGTCGGCCTCAATAACTAAAATATCGCTATTGCCTTTATAGACGTTGCCAAAAACGCCCTGTTCTTTTTGTAACGACAAAATAGCCGCGCCCGTAATTACAGACGGAGACAGGCCCGCAAAGGCCAAAATATCGTACACCATGGCGGTGGTGGTGCTTTTGCCACTGGTGCCGGAAACGGCAATCGTGCGGTGTTGGGCTACGTGTTGGGCGAGTAGTTCGCTGCGGTGCATGGTGCGGATGCCCAGTTGTTTGGCTTTGATAAGCTCCGGGTTGTCTTCTTCAATAGCGGAGGACAAAATAACCAGTTCGGTTTTTTCGTCAATGCCGCTACCGTCCTGCGGGAAGAGTTTAATGTTTAATTTTTTAAGGTAATCCCACAGGGCCATATCGGTGTAGCCCTTGCTAATCAAACGGTCCGAGCCGGTAACTTCGTCGGCCCCCATGGCGTGAAGTTGGGCAAGGGCGCTCATCCCTACGCCGCCAATTCCTACAAAGTGTATTTTCATTTTTTCAGTTCCTTTAGTTTAAATTTTGCAAAATCGCTCATAGTATAAAAACCACCCTCGCGCTTGACGAGCCACGCGGTAATGTCCAGCACAGAGGCGGCAAATAAATCGCGGTTGGTGGCCTTGTGCGTGAGGGTAATTTCATCCAAGGCAGAGGTTAACGTAGCTTGGTGTGTGCCGACGGTTTCGCCAATGCGCTCGTACGTTACTTGCTCGGCGGGTAAATTCATTTCCGCCGCCAGGCGCTTGGCGGTACCGCTGGGGGCGTCTTTTTTGTGCACGTGGTGAATTTCGTGCAAGGCTTTTTGGTAGCCCTTGTACATGTTGCACGCCTGTTTAACAAGCTCGGTAAAAAAGTACACGCTTAGGCTTACGTTTGGGGCAAAAAATACGGGAATTTTTTCTTCCGACTGTAAGCTAAACAAAAACGTTTCGGGCAAGTTGGTGGTGCCGGTTAAAAAGGGTTTTTTGTGTTTTTTGGCAAGCAAAAAAGCCTCTTGCGCGCCTTGCGGGGTGGAAAAATCCACGACGACGTCAAACGGCTCTGTCACGTCCGTTTGGCCGGCTTCACGCGTGGCGCAAACAAGCAGGTTTTTTTGCGGATTTTCGGCAATCAGCCGCGCAATGGCACGGCCCATTTTGCCTTGGGCTCCGTTTAACAGCACACGGATTTGCGTTTGTTTTTTCATTTGAAAAAATGCTCCAACAAATATTCTACAATTTGGCGCCCGTTCATGGCGGCCCCTTTGAGTAAATTGTCAAACGTGACAAAATAATGGATAATTTTGGGGTCTTCCACGTCGGCGCGTAAACGGCAGATAAAGGTGTCTTCCTGCCCGCTGGCCTCTTTGGGGGTGATAATGCCCTCTTTATACACTAAGTTGGGCCAAGCGTTCCACAATTTTTTAACTTGGTCTAAATCAAAATTTTCTTGCGCTTTTAAGGTAACGCCTAACGAGTGGGCGTTTTCCACCGCTACGCGCACGGTGTGGCAATATACTTTAAAGTGCGGCCAACCCATAATTTTGCGCGTTTCGTACAGCCCTTTGAGCTCCTCGCTCGTGTGTCCGTTGGCTTGCACGGAGCCAATGAGTGGGACGCAGTTGTTGGCGTATAAAGAGCCGGGGGTGTGGAAATCGTCCAATAGTTTTTTGCCGCCGCCGCTAATGGCCTGATAGGAGCAGAAAAACGCTTCGGTCAAATGATAAAACGGTGCCAAGGGCGCTAGCGACATCACAAGCCCGGTGGTGGTGCAGTTGGGGCTGGCAATCAGTTGCGTGTGGGCGGTAATGGTGTGGGGGTTAATCTCCGGGATGACGAGCGGAACGCCAGGCGTTTGCCGAAATTCGGACGACATATCCACCATAAATTTCACGCGGTTTTTAAGCTGTGGGACTAAGGCCGCACTGACGGGATTGTCCGTGCAGAGTACCGCAATATCTAAGGCCGGGATTTCGTCGTTGCGGCCGAACGTTTTTAGTTCAAACGGCGTTTTTACTTTTTTAAGTTGAGCCAGTACATTTTGCCCTACTTTGCCGTTAATTCCAATAATACCTACGGTTGTCATATTAAAAATTCCTTGGGGGTTTGCGCCAAAAGTGCGTCTAATTTGGCTTTGCTGTGCGCCGAGATGGTGCCCAGCGGCAAGCGCACTACGTCCGTGCCGTACCCTAATTTGTGAAGTACATATTTGATACAGGTGGGGTTGGTTTCTAAGTAGCACGCTTTGACAAGCGGATAAATTTGTGCAAAAACGTCAAACGCCGCTTGCGGGTGGTTGGATGTGAACAGATTGTAAATTTTTACAAACGCCGGGGCCAGTACGCACGCGGCGGCACTGATAATGCCGGCGGCGTTTAGTGCCAAAAAATGCGGGAAAAGGTCGTCATTGCCGCACAGATAAGACAGGCGGTTTTTGTAAAATACAGCTGTGTCCGTGACGTGGGACATATCGTAATCGGACTCTTTTATTCCTATAATTTGCGGCACTTCTTTTAGTAGCGCACTTAAAACGGGTGCGGCTAATTTTTGGCCGGTCCGGCCCGGAATATGATAAAGCACCAAAGGTACTTGTGCATCGGCGGCGGCTTTAAAATGAGCCACCATCCCCGATGGGTTTGGTTTGTTGTAATACGGCGTAACCACCAGGGCGGCGTCGGGCGCGTAAGCGGCGGCTTGGCGTACGTTTTCTACGGTAGAAAGCGTGCTATTGGTTCCGCAACCTATAATTAACCGGCGACCGGCTTGTTTAATTTCGGCCGCGCAAACATCTAAAATTTGTTTTTTTTCAAGCGCGCTAAGGGTGGGCGTTTCGGCCGTCGTCCCTAAGAGGACTACGCCGTGCACACCGGCATTGAGTTGGGCGCGTAATAATTGAAGTAAAGAGGGAGTGTCCAGCGTGCCGTCCGGCAAGAACGGGGTGGCAAGCGCGGTAAAAACACCTTGTAGCATAAAAGCCTCCTGTGTTCATATTGTAGCAATTTAATTGGTATAATAAAGTAACTTATTTAAGGGGTCTACTATGAGTGAAGAAATGTCTAACGAAGTAAAAGAAACTCCCGCCGTGCAAAACGCCGCCCAACGGCCCGGCACGTGGGGAGCCCTGTTGCTGATTTTGTTTTTAGTGTCGTCGGTTTGCGGGATTTATTTAAGCGTAAAACCGGGGATGAAGTGTGATAAACAACCGGCTAAAAATGAAAGCGTAGGGGCGGCGTTGTCGTCCTTAGCGGCCAAAAGTGATAAGGGCAGTGTGGCGTGGATTAAAGTGCGCGGCGTGATTGCCACGGATAATTCATCCTCCCCGTTTGCCCGCCCGCAAGGCGCGGGGGCTATTGCCAAAAAAGTGCGTGATGCTGGCGAAGATGACGACGTAAAAGCCATTGTGCTGGATATTAACTCCCCCGGCGGCACCGTAGCCGCGGTGCAAAACATTTATAGCGAAATTTTACGTGCTAAAAAGAACGGCAAAAAAGTAGTGGCATTGTTCCGCGACGTGGCGGCCAGCGGCGGGTTTTATATTGCCATGGCGGCGGACAAAATTGTGGCCGAACCGGGGACGATTACGGGCTCGGTCGGTGTGATTATGCAAGGGGCCAACGTAGAGGGGCTGTTTGAAAAAATTGGCGTGAAAATGGTGCCGATTACGTCGGGCAAATACAAAGATATGGGCTCTGCCTACCGCCCCATGACAGATGCCGAAAAAGCACTCTTGCAAGATATGGTAGATGATACGTACACGCAATTTTTTGCCGCGGTAAAAGCCGGGCGGCCCAATGTGGAAGAGGCGGTTTTGAACGAATATACCGACGGACGTGTATTTACCGGGCAACGCGCGTATAAGCTGGGGTTTATTGACCAGTTAGGCGGCGAAGAAGAAGCGTTAAATTTGGCCGGGGAACTGGCCGGGATAAAGGACCCGAAAATTATTTCTTCTAAGTCCGACAATCTGCGCGATTTTATTTTCTCGTTTGGCTCGTCCGTGGAAAGTGCGAGCGTAGTGAAACAACTAGAAGCGTTGACAACGCCCAGTGTGTCTTATTTGTGGATGAACTAATGAAACATTTACTTGGTAGCTATTTTTTGTATATGCAGGACCCCGCCGCCGGCGTGCGCCGGCTACTTACCCGGCGGTCTTTCCGGCAGGCGTGCTTGGGGTATTTGGTAGGGGCTCTGAGCTGGGTATTGTTTTTTAATATCGGCGACCAGTTAAGTATTTTTGCACTATGCTTTAAACTGCTGGTTGTGTTTTTAGCCGAAATTACCGCGGGGTATTTTGTGGCCGCTTTGTGCGGACTATTTTTGGATTTGCGCCGTGTGAAAGTGTCCGCCGCGCAGTTGTTTGTGCTGGTGGGCAGTGCGGGGTTTATCCAGGCGCTTTTGATTGCGTTTGCGCTCCTCTCTGCCGCGTGGCCGCAAGGAAACTTGGGGATATTGGCCCCGTTTGCAGTGCTACTGGTATGGGCGTTGCAACTGGTGTATTTGGTGCGCGGCCTTAAACACGTATGGGATGTGAGCACCGGCGAAGCACTGGGCGGGTGGCTGTTTGGCTTGGTACCGGTGGGTGCGGCGTTTGGGTTGGTAGGAATTTTCTTTATTTGGTTTTTAGTTGTGTTGTTTTAAAAATAAATAGTTTATTTCTATAGGTTAGGCATCATGGGTTCGCATCAGAAATTGAATTATATTCATGTTTTCCGTGCGTTGGCTATTTTTATTATTGTGGCCGGGCATTGTGTAGCCGGAACAGGTCCCGTTTCGAGACCATTGTTGCAAAGCATTGTGCAGGATGGCACGGTGCTTTTTGTGTTTATATCGGGTTTTTTGTTTCAATATTTATCCGATGGGTTTGCTTATAAACCTTATTTGAAGAAAAAGTTTTTCAATATTATTTGTCCGTATTTGTTTACTTCTATACCGGGGATTGCTTTTCTTTTGTTGGTTCCCCGATTAGATCCCTTTGACGGAGTGAATAAAGTATTGCAAATCCCTATGTTTTTAACAACCGGATGGTTCCATAATTTACCCACTTGGTATATCCCTATGACATGCGTATTTTTTATTTGTGCGCAATTGTTGGTGAACTTACGCCAAAGAAATTTCATCGGGAGCAAAAAACCGTTATTGTTTTGTGTGCTACCGCTGTTGCTACTCTTTTCAGCTTGTTTCCCCCGGTTACCATTTGGTGTGTTTGTGTTACCCTCTTTTTCCGCATGGCAGACATATGTGGGAACGCTGAAGATGTTACTTTTTGAATCGGCCTTATTTTTTCCTGTTTATATTTTGGGGATGTTTTTAGCGGCCTACCGGGATAAAATTTTCTTGCTTTATAAATACAGAGGTTGGTTATGGGCCGGGCTTTTGCTGTCCACAATAATTTCTTTTCAATGTTTGTACGAGCATGTTTTTGCAGGTAGATTATTAATCTCCAAGTTGTTTTTAACCCTTTTGTCTTTGGGCTATTTGGAACATTACGATGCTAAATTGCTTGGCGTGCCCAAATTAAATCATGGGCTGGGGGTAGTGGCTGATTATAGTTTTGCGATATTTTTTATTCACAACTATTTAATTAAGGTTTATTCTGCGGTTTCCCGGCATTTGTTTCATATAAAACTGTCTGTCGAAACAGATGTTTGGAAATGGGCAATCTACGAAATAGTGGAATTGGGGTGTATTTTCTTAAGCAGTTTGTTGCTTGCTATGTTTCTTAAAAAACTTCTTACCTGGTTTGGTATTAAGCATACGCGGTGGTTTATCGGCGTGTAAAAGCTTTTTTGGGTAGAAAAGATAGGTGCGGGTGGAGATCGGCCACAAGTCGCCTTACTGACGTGCGGCGCTCGCGGCCCCGGCTCGCCATCCTCGCCTTTCGCTTACGCTCAAACTCGGATATGGCTGCGCCTTTCGATTCCCGACGCAACACCAAGCAGTTGGTGTTGCTCCAACGACCTAATTTGTTAAAATAAAAACCCCCTTGCGGGAGTTTTCATTCTAACAAATTAGGTGCGGGTGGGAATCGAACCCACGAATAAGAGTTTTGCAGACTCTCGCCTTACCACTTGGCCACCGCACCGTCAAAATAATTCAAATTATATTCTTATTATAGCAAAAATAAAAGTTTACCGCAACGAAAAACCCCGGCACCCATAATGCCGGGGACAAAAAAGACGGGAGGCCGATGTCCCCTACAAGAGACGTTCCCGTAAAATCGGGTCTGTGTTGGCACTCCCTTACTGGTAGTATAAGGGTATATGGCAAATTGTCAAGGCCTATATTTAAAAAAATTTAAAAGGAGGAGATCCCCGATAGAAACCCTCGGGGATGACAGCCTTATAACTTTACAGTTGCATAAACCAGACCAATTTGTTATAATAAAAATGTAAATGACCCCTGCGGGGGTCGTTTTTATCGGTACCTACGCCCTAAAAAATTGTTGCTTTTAGGCAAATTTTGGTATAATAGTAAGGTAGTAATTTGCGGGCGTGGTTCAATGGTAGAACACTAGCCTTCCAAGCTTGTGACGAGGGTTCGATTCCCTTCGCCCGCTAGTAAATTTGTGTTGCTGGGGTAGCTCAGTAGGTAGAGCATTTCCATGGTAAGGAAAAGGTCGTGGGTTCGATTCCCACTCCCAGCTGAAAATTTGAAGTAATAAAAGTAGGTAGTGCTGGGGTAGCTCAGTAGGTAGAGCATCTCCATGGTAAGGAGAAGGTCGTGGGTTCGATTCCCACTCCCAGCTACCTAAAACTAACGAAATAAATTAAGGAGAACTAAACAAATGGCTAAAGAGAAATTTTCTCGCAGCAAACCGCACGTGAACGTCGGTACCATTGGTCACGTAGACCACGGTAAGACCACGCTCACCACCGCTATTACCAAAGTATTAGCGAAAGAAGGTAAAGCCAAAGCTATGGCTTATACCGACATCGCCAAAGGCGGTGTAGTACGTGACGCTTCCAAAATTGTAACGGTAGCCGTATCTCACGTAGAATATGAATCCGACAAACGCCACTATGCGCACATCGACTGCCCCGGCCACGCTGACTACATTAAAAACATGATCACCGGCGCCGCGCAGATGGACGGTGCTATCTTGGTAGTTTCCGCCGAAGACGGCCCGATGCCGCAAACCCGCGAACACGTACTGCTTGCCAAACAGGTAAACGTACCGAAACTCGTGGTATTTTTAAACAAAGCCGATTTAGTTGACGACAAAGACATGTTGGACCTCGTGGAAGAAGACGTCCGCGAACTTTTGGGCAAATATGACTTTGACCGCGACAACACCCCGATCATCCGCGGTTCTGCTTTAAAAGCCATTGAAGGCGACCAAAGCGAACTGGGCGAACCCAGCATTCACCGCTTGATTGACGCGTTAGATTCTTGGATCCCCGAACCCAAACGCGAAACCGATAAACCGTTCTTGATGGCTGTAGAAGACGTATTCTCTATTACCGGCCGCGGTACGGTAGCTACCGGTCGTATTGAACGCGGTAAGGTACACGTGGGTGATCCGCTCGAAATCATTGGTTTCCGCGACACCCTGAACACCGTTGCCACGGGTATTGAAATGTTCCGCAAACTCTTGGACGAAGGTATCGCCGGCGATAACGTAGGTATTTTGCTACGCGGTATTGACAAGAACCAAGTGGAACGCGGCCAAGTATTAGCCGCCCCCAAAACGGTAACCCCGCACAAACACTTCAAAGGCCAAGTGTACATCTTGAAGAAAGAAGAAGGCGGCCGCCATACGCCGTTAGCCAAAGGCTATAAACCGCAATTTTACCTCCGCACCACGGACGTAACCGGTGAATTGTCTTTTGACCAAGACATGATTATGCCTGGCGATAACGCCGAAATTGAAGTAAAACTTATTACCCCGGTAGCTATGGAAGAAGGGTTGCGCTTCGCTATCCGCGAAGGCGGCCACACCGTAGGCGCTGGTGTAGTAACCAAAATTATTGAGTAACTTAAGTAACTTGCATGTTTAGTTCTCTACCGCAGGGCGGGGGTTTCCCCGCCTCTGCGGAAGTGAACACGACGCAAGTTCACCTAGTTAGAAGGAAAAAAAGATGGCAACCGAAAGAATGACAATCGCGCTGATTTGCACCGAGTGCAAAAATAAGAACTATTATAAAGTGCGCGGTAAAAAGAAAGAGTACAAATTAGAACTCAACAAATTCTGCAAAGCCTGCGGAAAACAAACGGTGCACAAAGAAGGCAAAGCCTCGTAAAATTTTGTGGGAGCGTCGGTTAACTGGTAAACCACCGGTCTCCAAAACCGGGACTGAAGGTTCGAGTCCTTCCGCTCCTGCCAGGTTTTATACTAAGGAAAACCACCTATGAATAAAGCAATCCAATTTGTAAAGGATTCTGTTAGCGAACTGAAAAAATCTACCTGGCTTTCCAGGCAAGAAGTCATCCAATCCACCATTTTGGTGGGCATTGTTGTGGTGTTGGTATCGGCTTACGTCGGTATCATTGACTTTGGCCTTACGCGCATTTTAGGCGCCGTAGTAGGAGGAAACTAATGACGCAAGAAATTCCTACCGCTTGGTACGTAGTACACGTACAAACCGGGTACGAAGAAAAAGTTCGCAAGAAAATTTTGCTGGACATTGAAACCCACCAAATGGGCGACCGCGTCCTGCAAGCGCTTGTTCCTACCGAAGAAGTGCGTGAAGTAAAACAAAATAAAGAAATCCGCCACCAACGCAAATTTTTCCCTAGCTATGTGCTAGTACAAATGCAAATGACGAGCGAATCCTACTGGTTTATCCGCAACATTACGGGGGTAACCGGATTTTTAGGAGGCTCCACCCCGGTACCGCTGCCCGAAGAAGAAGTAGCTGATATCTTAGACCGCATGAACAACCCGGGCGGCAAACCGAAATACTTGGTGGAATTTAAACGCGGCGAAAGTGTGCGCATTACCGAAGGCCCGTTTAAACATTTCATTGGGGTTGTAGAAGAAGTGAACGAACAAAAGAGCAAACTAAAAGTAATGGTAACGGTGTTTGACCGTGCTACCCCGGTGGAAGTGGACTTCTTACAAGTAGAAAAGAACTAGATTTTACCGCGTAAGCAGTAAAAATTATGGAGTAACAAATGGCAAAAGAGAAAAAAATTAAAGGATACATTAAATTGCAAATTCCTGCCGGCGCTGCCAACCCGGCCCCGCCTGTGGGCCCGGCCTTAGGTCAGCACGGTGTGAACATCATGGAATTTTGCAAACAATTCAACGCCAAGACCGCTAAAATGGAAAAAGGGATCAAGATCCCGGTCATCATCACCGTGTTTGAAGACCGCTCTTTCACCTTTATTACCAAAATGCCGCCTATGGCTACGCTGATTATCAAAGAGCTTAAACTGGCCAAAGGGTCCGGGGCTCCGCACAAAGATAAAGTCGGCAAGATTACGCAAGCCCAATGTGAAAAAATCGCGGCCGCCAAACTGCCCGATTTGAACACCAAAGACATCAAACAAGCTGCCGAAATGGTAAAAGGTACCTGCCGCAGCATGGGCGTGGACGTAGTTAAATAATTTAAACTGAGGGAGGGCGCAAGCCCGCTTGAACCTAAGGAGAATATAGATGGGAAAAAGACTAGAAGCTGCCGCAAAAGCGTACGATAAAAAGAAAGTGTACACCGTAGAAGAAGGCGTGCAAATCGTAAAAGATAATGCAAAAGCCAAATTTGACGAAACGGTGGAACTGCACGTAAAGCTGGGCATTGATACCAAAAAAGCCGACCAACAGGTCCGCTCCACGGTAGCCTTGCCGCACGGTACGGGTAAAACCAAACGCATTGCTGTTATTGCCAAAGGCGAACATGCGCAAGAAGCGCAAAAAGCCGGCGCCGATAAAGTAGGATGCGAAGACATTGTGGAAGAAGTGCTCAAAGGCAAAATTGACTTTGACGTACTCGTTGCCACGCCGGACACCATGAAAGATTTAGCCAAAGCCGCTAAAATCTTGGGTCCGCGCGGTTTAATGCCCAACCCGAAATCCGGCACCGTAACGTTTGACTTAGCCAATACGATTAAAGCTTTGAAAGCCGGCCGTATTGAGTTTAAAGCCGATTCTTACGGGATCGTACACGCCATTATTGGTAAAGCGTCCTTTGATGCTGCCAAATTGGCGGAAAACGCAAAAGCGGTGTTAGAAACCATTCTGCGCGTAAAACCCAGCACGTCTAAAGGGATTTATGTGCAGAGCATCTCGGTCAGCTCTACGATGGGCCCTGGGGTGTTTGTAAATAACAAGTAACAAACTCTCTTTTGCACGAAAAAACAACCCGCTCCAATGAGCGGGTTGTTTTCTGTATAAGGCTTCTATATTTTATTGCAAACGTCTAGAAAGGAATATTTTTCACACAATTGTTGATAAGTGCCCCAAGACGGATTGGGGCAGGGTGGTGCAACACAATAGCTTTCGTTTCCAGCACGCGCGGTACATGTGTTGTTCAAACATTGAAAAATAGAATAATAATATCCTTGGTTGCTTGCTAAAACGTTATTAGATCCATTAGAATATATATATTCCCTTCCGGAAGAGGATTGTAATGTATATGGGAAAGATCCAGCGCTATTTCCACTTAGCAAGTATAGCGTATAGTTCCCATGGGTTGGTCCGCCCGTTTGCCCTCCATTTGCTATACATAATGGATCGTCCTTAGTTAATGCTTCGCAGTACACATTACCGGCAAAATTTTCACTATGGTTAAAGTAAATTCGGTAACGGTTGTCCAGTTTGGTACTCCCCACACTTACATATTCATGTGTATCAGTAGAGCTTAATTGTATGTCCGTGCCCTCCGGGATACTAATATCCAACTGGTCAAGTTTAGAGCTAGAGGCATAATCGCCATTTGCCTCAAAATAAATTTCTTGAGCGTCTTTAACGGCCTTGGCTATGGGTTTTAAAGCCGCAAATCGACTCCTTAGAACCGCTTTTTGGTATTGGGGGACAGCTACCGCCGCTAAAATACCAATAATCAGCACGACGACTAAAAGCTCAATAAGGGTAAAGCCGGAACGCCCGCTATACCCCGCATACCGACCCTGCGGGGTGACGGAGCGTGCGGTAAAGCCGTGGGCTGTTGACTTCCCCCCTAGTGTGGGGGAAGTGGCACACAGTGCCGATGGGGGGTTAACCAATAAGGTTGCCTTATTTACAACCCCCTTGCCCCCTTTGAGGGTACTTTCCCCACAAGGGGGACAGATAACTACATGCTTATTTATTTGCGTGAATCCCCGCCGGGTGTTTTTGTTTTGCATCATACGTCTCCTTTTTAACGTTGGGTTGCACCCAACCTATAATTTCAATTTTTGCTGCCTTGGAAACGTACATAAAAACGGCTCCTATGCCCGAGTTCATTGAGGAAGACCCAAAGTATAACAGCCGTAGTCTGCCGTGCAAACGGCAAACATTCAGCATAACACAACTCAGGGATCAGCTTCGTCATGTTATGCTTAATTTCGGCTATTTTTGGACCTCAATGATACTTCTACAAGTACTGCGTTTCTTAAACGCTTCCAAAAACAGAATTCAAATTGTACCTATAGTATAATAAAAAAGGGTCCCGGTTACAAGGGACCCTTTTTTGAGGATATTAAAAAACTACTCTTTGTCGTTCTCTATCATGCGGCGGAACGTAGCGTCATGCGCCGAGGAGTTGGCACTTTCAAAAGCGGCTTGGGTTTCGGCCGCGCCGGAGGCGGGTTGCTTTTTATTCACGGAAATGTGTGCGTATAATTTACGCACGGAGGGGTAAATTTTCTTAAAAGCGGCCACAATGCGTGGGTCAAACGACGCGCCCGACTCTTTTAAAATATATTCGTAAGCGTCCTCGGTTTTCCACGCCTGTTTATACACGCGGAATTGACACAGCGCGTCAAACACGTCGGCCACGGTAATGATGCGGGCCTCTAACGGGATTTCTTCGCCTTTTAAGCCGTTGGGGTAGCCCTTGCCGTTCCATTTTTCGTGGTGGTATAAGCTCATTTTGTGGGCAATTTTAAGCACCTTAGAGTGCGCCCCTTCCAAAATGCGCCCGCCGTAAATGGTGTGGGATTTCATAATTTCAAATTCTTCGGGCGTGAGTTTGCCGGGCTTTAACAAAATGTTATCGGCCAGGGCCACTTTGCCAATATCGTGGAGCGGACTGGCGTTTTTGATAAGCTCAGAATCTTTGGTGCCCATGCCTAGCGCGCGTGCCAGTAGGTACGAAATAATGCTGATGTTTTTTAAGTGGGCGCGGGTGTCTTGCTGGTCGCGATATTCGGCCGTGATAGCCAGGCGGTAAATAGTTTCCAACTGGGCTACGTGAACGTCCTGGTATAGCTTTGCAATTTCAATGGAGCTACCCGCCAGGGTGGCCAGTAAGGTTAACAGGCCCTCGTCATTTTTATCAAAGGGGGCACCGTCTGCTTTGTTGACCACTTGGAAAACGCCCAGCACTTTGCCGGAGTTGTTTTTAAGCGGCACAGCCAGTAAGGTGTGGGTGCGGTAATCGGTTACCATATCCACATCTATAGAAAAACGGGGGTCTTCATACGCGTTGGGCAAGTTAATCACTTCGCCGGTGCGCGCCACGATAGAAATAATGTTGTTGCCGGCTAGCGGGACGCGGATTTCGGTATGTTCTAAGCCGCGGCCTTGGGCAATTTTGGACCACAGTTCGTTTTTTTCAATGTCTTTGAGGTAAATGGTACAGCGGCCCACATCTAACATGGCGGAAATTTGTTGGGCAATAATATCTAACAGTTTATCCAGGCGGATTTCGCCAGACGTGCGGGCCCCAAACTCCACCAAGAGTTTGAGTTTTTGTTCGGCGGTTAGCTTGTTGCTTTCGTGAAAAATCTGCATAACTTACCCGTTTAACTTGGCGATATGGCACACCCGGGCAGTAGGATAAAACTGACGCAGTGACAACCCTAACTCCAGGGCGGCAAGCCCGCTTAATACAACCACCGTTTGCACTTGTTGGCGCGCTACGGTGCGGACCGCTTGTAAATTGTACGCATTGGCGCGGGACCCTTTTATAAACCCATATCCCGCAGGAACCACTTGCGGCTCCTTATACCCACACTCTACAAAATTTTTCTTAAAAAGGGAACGCAAAATTTGGGCGGATTTTTCTTGGGCCGAACTTTGATTGTTAAACAGGGCACTGGTCATCAGTAAAACAGGGTTGGAAATGGTTTTTAGGGCGGCCGGCTTTTTAGGCAAGTAGTCCGCAATGTAGCGGGTACAGGCGGCCAGATTTTGCGCTTTTTGCTGCCAGGTGGGGTAGCCCTCAAAGAGTTGTGGGGCTTGTGTTAAAAAATGGTAAACGTCTATGCTGTCTGTTACTAAGGGTAGTTTGGCTTTGCCCGTTTTTTGGTGGCGCGTAATCAGCGCGCGCAGTTGGCGGCGCGCGCGTGATAAATCCCCATACACAAATTCAAAAAGGCCACACGCCGTATTTTCCCACACGGCTACGCGGTGCTTTTTGGTAAGCAGTTGATAGGCGCTTTGGGCGATATCCGGTAGGAAAAACTGCGCCTCTAGCGAAGGCAAATAAATAAACGTAGGGCGTGTTTGGTTAGACATTTTAAATGGGCGCGGGGTGCGCGCGGGGAGCAGTTTGTTAAGATGTTTGAGCCACGCAAAACCGGGTAAGTACATCAGCACCGACCACCCTTGCAAGCGGCGCATCCATAACCCCGTGTGGACTAAATAAGAAAATAAACGGGGGGCTGTGCCGCGCAAGCGCAAAAGTTTAAATAACAGGGTAGGCAATAAACGCGCTTGTAACGTGCGGCGCAGTTCTAATACGTGTTGCGCGGTAGGGATTTGCCCCGGGCAAACGGCTTGGCAACGCCCGCATAACGTGCAAGAAGTAAGGAGTTCCAGTAGTTCGGCGCGCACTTGCCGAGGTTTTAGTTTCCCTTCTAATACGCCGCGTAAGGCCTGGTTACGCCCGCGGGGGGAGTTACTTTCTTGCGGCGCATTTTGATAAGCCGGGCACAGTGGCGCGCACATCCCGCAACGGTTGCAAAAACAAACGCTGTCATATAAGCCGCGCTTGCCTAACGGAGTGTGCAACGTGTCAAGATGTTGGTTGTTTTTCATACCAGTCCTCCACCCAAAGCGCGCGTAAAGAGGGCCCAAAAATCGGTTATTTCTGCCTTGTGAAACGGATGCGGTTTTACGGTGGGTTGCTTGCGTGCAAAAACTTTAAACGTAAGTTGCGTGACTAGCCCCAGCGTCCCTTGCGACCCGGCAAACAAACGCGTCAGCGGATATCCGGCGGCGTTCTTCATCAATTTGCCCCCGTAGCGCACGTAAGAGCCGTCCGGTAACAGGGCTTCCACCCCTAACACATGGGAATAAAATGGTGGGAGGGTGCCGCCGCAAAACAGACCGCCCAGGGTGCCTTTATCTTCGGGCAAAATAGTGTAGACACCCGCTTTTTTTAGGGCCGTATGTAACGCGCTAAGCGTTACCCCGGCTTGCGCGGTTACGGTGTAGTTGGCGGTATCAATTTCTATAATTTGGTTGAGCGTTTGCGTGCAAAGTACGGCAGGGTGCTTGGTTTTTAAATGTGTATTGCTCCCGGCAATTATAAAAGGGGTTTTAGCTTGTTGCCAGGCCAAAAGTTGCGTTTGCAAAGCTGAAATTTCCGGCGGGAGCGCAAGGGCCGGTTTGGCTTTTTCTTTAAAATTTTGCGGCACAATTTTAAGCGGGTTGGACAGGTTTTGTGGGTCTAATGTGCGTTTGATTTTTTGGAACAAAGACAAGGTGTCTTCCTCGTACTGAGTTGCCATCACGGCGCGTTTCTCTACGCCAATGCCGTGTTCGCCCGAAATAGTGCCCCCGCAAGACACGCATGTTTTTAAAATTTCATGCAAAACGTGTGCGGCCGAGCGGGTTTGGAGTTTGTTGCGTTGGTCAAATAAAATGTGCGGATGAAAATTTCCGTCCCCGGCGTGAAAAAGCAAACTGGCTTGCAACGGATAGTCTTTTAGAATTTTCTGTACGCGCGCTAAGGCAGTGGGCAGTTGGTCGCGCGGGACGGTGCCGTCCCCTACCATTACGTTGGGGGACAAGCGTGCCATGGCCGCGTACGCACTGCGCCGGCCCCGCCAGAGTTGGGCGCGTTCTTCGTCTGTTTTGGCCGACGTAAAATGCTGGGCGTGAAACTGCAAACAAACTTGTGTAAGCACGGCGGCGTCCTTTTTAGTTTGAGCGGGTGTACCGTCCAGTTCCAAAATGAGTAGCGCTTCGGCTTGGGTAGGGTAGCCGGCGTGTGCAAACCCTTCCACGGCTTGTAGGGTGGTTTTATCCATGGCTTCTATGCAACGCGGGATAACGCCGCGGGCAACCAGTGCGCTGACGGCTTGGATACTTTCGGACAGAGAAGGAAATGTTACCAAAAATGTTTGGATGTGGGTGGCAAGGGGTAAAATTTGAACGGTTAATTGCGTAATAACGCCTAGGGTGCCTTCGCTCCCGGCAAACAGACCAACAAAATCCGGCCCCGGCGTTTGGCGCGAAAGAGTCGTTTGGGTGCCGTCCGGCAGGACCACCTGCGCGCTTAATACGTGGTCCAACGTGCCCCCGTATTTTAAGCAACGCGCGCCGCTAGCGTTTTGTGCTAAATTGCCCCCTATCGTGCACGCTTGGGCACTGGCCGGGTCCGGCGCGTAAAAATAACCCAGTGGCGCCAAAGCGGCTTGTAAATCGGCCGTAATGACGCCGGGTTCTACCACGGCAAAGCCGGCTTGTGTATTGATTTCCAAAATGTTGTTTAGCGCGGTTAAATTTAAAATAACACCGCCTTTTAACGCACAACAACTGCCCGCATGATTGGTGGCACCGGCCCGCGGTACAAACGGAATTTTATAGTGATGTAAGAGGCGCAAAACAGGGGCAACTTGCGCGGCTTTATCTAGCAGCAGGACTCCGTCCGGGCGGGTAGCTGAAAGGGAACAATCGTAACTATACAAAGAAAGAGAGAGCGCATCTGTACGGACGTGGTCCGCCCCTAACAGGGAGCTCAGTTCTTTTATAGCGTGCGGGGAAAGTTTCATATTTTGCTATACTATATTATAGTATTTAGGACGAAATTATGCAGAAGACAACGCGTAAGCTTATTGCCGTAGGGGATGTGCATGGCCAGTTTGAAGGACTGGTGGCAATTTTACGCCACGCCAAACTCATTGACAGCGCGCATAATTGGTGCGCCGGAAGGGACCGACTGGTGCAAATTGGCGATATTTTGGACCGAGGGCCGTTTTCTTTAAAAGTGGACGCGTTGTTAGATAAACTGCAAGCCCAAGCGCAAGGGGAAGGCGGGGATGTGATCCGCCTGGTAGGAAACCACGAGCTAGAGCTTATGATGGAAAATTATTTGATTTGCGAATTGCAACGCGAACAAGCTATGCAAATGCGCGAAAAACTCATTGGGCAAGTGCTGGCCAGCCAATTAAAAGCCGCGTATGCGTATAAGGGGTTTTTGTTCACACATGCCGGTGTAACACGCAAACTACTGCGCATTTTTAAATTGCAGTTAGATGACCCCAATGCGGCTAATTTAGCTATTTTAATCAATTTAATTTTTAAAGAGTCCATTAAACACGCTTTTTTTAAGCATCCCATTTTCAACATTAGCATCAGCCGCAAAGGGCCGGACCGGTTTGGCGGTATTTTTTGGGAAGATTTGGAAGACTTAATATCCTCTTACCCGCAAGGCAGCCCTGTGTGGCAAGTGTTTGGGCATACCCCCGTGGAAACTATGGTGGTGGACCGGGTGATGAATATGATTGCCCTGGATGTGGGAATGCACCAGAAATTACAGTATTTGGAAATTAACGAACAGGGGGTGCCTACGGTAGTTAGTTTATAGGGACGCTTATAAGTTTTGGACGAAACCGTCCAGAAATGCTATTGTATATACTATGAACCTAGATACCCTGCTTAAAAAAACGGCCCGCACCTTATATTTAAGTGCCCGTATTTTGCCTACCTCTATCCGGCCGGCCTTTACGGTGGCTTACCTGCTTTGCCGTTATGCAGATACCATTGCAGATACGCATTTGTTGCCGGCACAGCGCCGGTTATACTGGGTGCAGAAGTTTCCGCAAATTGTACAAGCCGAAAAATTGGAACAGCAGGCGGTGTTGCTGAAAGAAATTACCGGATCCAGCAGTAACCCTTATGAAAAAACACTCCTTACACATTTGGAAGATTGTTTGGAAGAATTGCGGCATATTGAACCGGATTTAAAACCGTTTATTGTGCGGGTCGTAAAAGCCGTATGCCAAGGCATGGAGCTGGATTTACAACGTTTCCCACAACAAAAAAAAGCGCCTGCGGTGCCGTTGCAAACGCGGCAAGAGTTGGAACAATACTGTCAGCTTATGGGCGGGGAACCGGGATTATTTTGGAGTGAGCTAATAGCGTACGCAAGCCCGTTACTACTGCCTAAGGAAGTATTTTTTGAGCTAGGACAGCAAATTGGAAACGCCTTGCAAATTGTAAATATACTGCGCGATTTGCCGCGCGATTTGCGCCAAGGCAGATGCTATTTTGCACGGGAAGAACTTACCAAGGTGGATTTGACGGTGGCGGATTTGCTGCTTACGAAAAATTCTATCCGTTTTGCCCCCATTAAAAAAGAAGGGATTGGTTGGGGGCGAAAAAATTTAGAACAAGCGGCCGCGTATTATGCCGCTATCCCTAAAAGCCAATGGCGTATCCGCGCCGCGGTGGCATGGCCCATGTTGTGGACGGCAGACACGTTTTATAAACTAGCCCAAGCGCCGGATTTATTAAACCCAACACGCCGGATTAAAATTTCTAAAAAGCGTGTATATTCCACGATGATGAAGTCGGTGCTGTTTGTGGTAAGCAACCGCTATTTTGAGAAAACCTTAATGGCCAAATTGGCCCAATTACATTAAAATCAACTTGTGTGTTAGCCCCTCACTATGAAAGGAGCCTGTATGGATTTATTTTATAAATATCTTTCTTTTTTAAATGACCAATGTTTAGGGTACGTGTTAGTGGCCGGTTTAATCCTGTGCGGAGTGTATTTTACGCTTGCTACCCGCGGAGTGCAGTTTGTCCATCCCAAGGAAATGTTACGGCTTATGCTAGGTGGCAACGAAAAACGCGAAAAGGGCCATATTTCCCCTTTCCAAGCGTTTGCCATTAGCACGGCTTCGCGCGTGGGGACGGGCAACATTGCCGGTGTAGCGCTGGCCATTACCGTGGGTGGGCCGGGGGCTATTTTTTGGATGTGGCTCATTGCGATGTTCGGCGCGGCCTCGGCTTTTGCTGAGAGTACCTTGGCACAAATTTATAAAGTAAAAACCGGCAAAAACTTCCGCGGCGGTCCGGCCTATTATATCCGCACGGCACTACATAACAAACCCTTATCTGTTGCCTTTGCTCTTAGCCTGATTTTGACGTTTGGATTTGTGTTTAATTCCGTCCAGGCAAATACCATTGCGCAAGCTTTCCAAACTACGTTTCAGGTTTCCCCGTTGACAACCGGGCTTGTGTTGGCGGTGGTGGCAGCTGTTATTATTTTTGGCGGACTCAAACGGATTGCTAATTTTTCGGCTATTGTAGTACCGGCATTTGCTTTGGCGTATATTGCGATTACCCTGGTCATTATGCTCTTTAACATTACTAAAATGCCGCACGTATTGGGATTGATTATGAGTGATGCGTTCAGTTGGAATAAACTAATGGCGGGTACTTTGGGGGCTACCGTCATGATTGGGGCGCGGCGCGGGCTGTTTTCCAACGAAGCCGGTATGGGCTCGGCCCCAAACGCCGCCGCTACGGCGCACACCTCTCACCCGGTAAAACAGGGTTACGTGCAAGCCTTTAGCGTATTTGTGGATACGCTGATTATTTGTAGCTGTACAGCGTTTATTGTGCTTTTGGCCGATTACACCAAATTCCCGGGGTTGGAAGGCATTGCCCTGACGCAGGCCGCCCTAACCACACAGCTAGGCTCTTTTGGGAACTACTTTTTAACAGCCAGTGTATTGTTGTTTGCGTTTACATCTATCATTGGCAACTATTACTACGGGCAGGCTAATGTGGAATTTTTAAGCCGCCGCCCCTGGGTAATGATGGTATTTCGCATAGCGGTAAGCGTCATGATTTTATTGGGGGCTCTCATGCAACTAAAACTGGCATGGGCGTTGGCGGATTTATTCATGACGATTATGGCCCTGATTAACCTTTATGCGCTGTTGCGTTTGCGTAAAGTGGTGTTGGCCGCTTTGGTGGATTACCGCCGCCAGAAAAAACGCGGCAAAAACCCATCGTTTGGACCCTATAATGTGCGGCGTATCAAACATGCCGAAGCCTGGCTACAAGAGCCTGAAATTTAAAAGGCCCTTGAGCTTACAGTGCGTAGCTGCCGCAGACAGAAGTATCGGCCCCGGTTTGCAACAACGAAAGTCACCATTTTAGACCGAAAAATAAACCCCCGCGTACCAATTCGGGGGTTTAGCTCATTCGTGTCATTATTATGACTCCATGTTCCTATTTCCTAGGGCAGGAACGCATCCGGGTCTTCACGCAATCGGCAACCACGCTGTGACCGCACAACTACAACCAAGGACACCGCCCAACGCCCAAGTACTAATAGTTAATAGTATAATAAGACTTTTTGAAAAAATTTCAAGACCTAATTTTAAAAATTATTTTTTCGCTATACAAAACTTCTCTTTTTTTGTTACACTATGGGTACAATTTAATTCTGTTTTTGGAACCGTATGCAGAGTACGGAGTGACCTTTAGGTCCACTATCACGCCAAAAACAGCCGATTATAAGGCACAACATGCCCAAGCTGATCCCTTGGGGGTGTTGTGCCGAGTGTTTGCCGTCTAGGACGGCAGGCCGCGGCTGTTATTCTATGGGACTGTGATAGTGCTCTAAACTAGCGGCCGTTTTTATGTGTGGGCTCCGAAACAGAAAAATTGAAAGCTAAGAAAAGGAGTCAACACATGACAAAACACAAACGGGGGTTCACCCTCTTGGAAGTATTAATAGTAGTCATTATCATAGCGGTACTGGCTACTGTAGCGTGGCCGCAATATAAGCACGCCGTGCTTAAGAGCCGTTTTAGTACGGTCATGCCTATGGCCAAAGC
>CACWMG010000003.1 GCA_902761975.1 Candidatus Avelusimicrobium pecoris
CGTCAAGGACCTCCATGTCAGTGACATCGGCAATGAACATAGTGTGGGTGCCGAGGTCCAGCGCCTTACAGACTTTAGCGGAGATGAAGGCATTTGTTCCCTCAGTGATGCACATGAGGTCATTATCGAGACGCCTGCATCCGCTGTAGCCGGCAAACTTGTCCGCATCACGTCCGGACTGGAATCCGAATCGCTTGAAAAGTGCGAAGTCAGCGGCCTTGCTTATTATTGAAACGTTGAATTTAGCGGTGTTCTGTATCATTTCGTGGGTCAGGTTGTCCTTGTTGACAGTGAGACTTATCCGGTTAGGGGAGGAAGTCACCTGACCGACTGTGTTGGTGATACAGCCGTTGTCAAAGCCATCCTGACGGGCAGTGACTACAAAGAGTCCGTAGCTGAGCTTGTACATTGCTTTTTTGTCCATGGATTACCTCCTTCTGACTTTGTAGAGTCGGTTTACTATTTCATCATTATTTCTGAGATGGTCTTCATTATCTCGTCATGGCAGCCGCCGCAGCCTGTTGAGCAGTGAGTTGCCTGCTGGACTTTATCAAAAAGCGCAACAGCAAGTGCCCGGTGCGCTTGTCATGCCGTTTAACCCGCCGCCCATTATGGGTATGAGTACGACAGGCGGTTTGGAAGGGTATATTCAAAACCGCTCGGCCGGCGGATCAGTGGAGCTGGCCGCACAGCTTAACAAATTTTTGGAAGCCGCCCGCAAACGCCCGGAACTAACGGCTGTATCCTCTTCGTTCTCGGCCTCGGTACCGCAATATTCACTTAACGTGGACGAAGTAAAAGCGCAGTCCATGGGCGTATCGTTGGATGCGCTGTACGCCACGTTGCAAGGTACCTTTGGGAATATGTATATTAACGATTTTACCTATATGGGCCGCAGTTTTAAAGTCATGATGCAAGCGGAGGGCGAGTACCGTGCCCGGCCGGACCAACTGGGTGGCATTTACGTAAAATCCAGTAACGGCTCCATGGTGCCGCTTTCTTCGTTAGTTACGTTGACCCCGTCGTTAGGGCCGGATATTGTGGAACGCTTTAACGTGTTCCCCTCTGCCAAAGTGATGGCAAGCCCGGCACCGGGGTATAGCTCGGGCGACGCCATCCGCGCCGTGGAAGAAACCGCCAAAGAAACCTTGGACAGCGGTTTCACCCTGGCTTGGACGGGTACTACCTACCAGGAAAAACTGGCCGGCAGTTCTTCGGCCTCCGCGCTGTTACTTGGGATGTTGGTGGTGTTTTTAATTCTGGCCGCGCAATATGAAAAATGGAGCTTGCCTATTGCCGTGCTGTTGGCCGTTCCGTTTGCATTGTTTGGGGCGCTCTTGGGCACGTGGATACGCGGACTATCTAACGATATTTACTTCCAAATTGCGTTGGTGGCCCTGGTAGGTTTGGCGGCCAAAAATGCTATTTTGATTGTAGAATTTGCCGTACTTTTAAAAGAACAAGGTATGAACAAAGCGCAGGCCGCGTTGCACGCCTCGTTACTGCGTTTCCGCCCGATTGTAATGACCTCCTTGGCCTTTATTTTAGGGTGTGTGCCCTTAGCTATTAGCTTTGGGGCCGGGGCGGCTAGCCGCCACGCTATTGGTACAGCGGTGGTGTGCGGGATGTTAATTGCCACGGGTGTTGCGCCCATGTTTGTGCCGTGGTTCTTTACGTTATTTGCAGGGAAAGATAAACAGGAGCAAAAATGAAACTTATACATTTAGTAACGGCCTGTGCCGTTTTAACAGCCGGGTGCACGTTAGGCCCCAATTATAAACGCCCGGAAACTGATTTACCTACCGGGGCGTCTGCTGAAAATTATAACGTGTTTACCCAACAAAACTGGTGGACCATGTTTGAAGATGACGTGCTCAACCACCTGGAAGACACGGCCCTTAAATATAACTGGGATTTAAAAGCCGCCGTAGCGCGTGTGGACCAAGCCCGTGCGGAGGTTACTGTGGCGGGTGCTAACCAAATGCCTAGCGTTTCCACTACAGGCAGTACCGGCCGCGCCGGGGACGCACAAGGCTCCGGCCAAGTGCAAAGCCGGGCCGGGCTTACGGCCTCGTTTGAGTTGGATTTATGGGGCAAATACCGCCGCTTAAAAGAATCGGCCCGCGCCAAATTATTGGCTACCGAGGCCGCGCGCGACACGGTACGCCTGGCCCTCACATCCGACGTAGCCAAGCAGTATTTTACCATGCTGATGTTGGACCATCAAATTGAAATTGCCCAACAGACCGTGGCCGCCCGGCAAGAAAACGTACGCATCTACCAAAGCCGCTACGAAGCCGGCTACGCGACCGAGGTGGATTTGCGCCGCGTGCAAGCCAATTTGCAAAGTGTCAAAGCGCAAGAAGATACGTTGCGCTTGCAACTGTCCAAGACCGAAACCGCTTTAGCGGTGCTACTGGGCAAATCGCCCCGCGCACTGGTGGAAGAAAAAATCGCCCGCGGCAAACACTTAAACGAACTGACACTCGTGCCAGACGTTCCGGCGGACTTACCTTCGGACTTGTTGGAACGCCGCCCGGACGTGATGACGGCTGAACAAAATTTAATAGCCGCTAACGCCGATATTGGCGTGGCCCGCACGGCGTATTTCCCCGATATTTCGTTAACCGCTGCCGCCGGGTACGCCAGCAGTGCGCTCAACAGTTTGTTTGGCGGAAACTCTGGCGTATGGAACTTAGGGGCCGGGTTAGCCGCACCTATTTTTGAGGGGGGTAAAATTAAGGCGCAAAACGAGCAGGCCGAGGCCAAATACCGCGAAATTTTGGCAGACTACCAAAAAACCTTACAACTGGCCTTTAAAGAAGCACTGGACGCCCTCAATTCCAACCAAATGTACCGCCAAATTTACGATTCTTACCTGGCCCAAACCAACGATATGCGCCGCAGTTACGAGCTTACCAAACAGCAGGAAGACGCGGGCTTAATTGGGGTAACGGATTTACTAAGCGTAGAAGAAACGCTGTTATCTTCGGAGATGAATTTATCCACGGCGCGTAAAAATGAATTAGACGCGGTGGTGGACCTAGCCAAAGCCCTGGGCGGCGGCTGGACGAGCGCGGATATTACGGCGGCTGAAAAGAAATAAAAATATCTGTGTATGAATAATGTATGGGTCCTAAAAAATAAATTTTAGGACCCTTTGCAATTTTAAAATGGTTATTTAAGGATGAACCCAATATTCATGATCGTCTAATTCTTTTTTGATGGCTCCTTGTTTAGCACAGGCCTTGTCATATCCATAACAGATAAAGTGATTGGCTCGTGCATCAGGGTAATTTGATGTATAATATTCTAGGTCAACGCCATTGTTAACTCCTTCAGCTGCAATTCCCCAGCTTTGTTTTCCTTCGTCGTTTTTTGCGCACTCCTCTATATAATAATAAAAGGAGGAATTTTCTGGGATGGAAATATCTATCCCTTCTAGATCATTTCCCCAGTCTAAGCAATAATTATCGTATTCTAATGCTTTTGCTTCTAAGGCATTTGCAATAGATTTTAATACAATTTTTGCTTTAGCTACATGAGTTTTGTTAACAGCCTTATTATACTGCGGTACGGCCACCGCGGCTAAAATACCAATAATCAGTACTACTACCAATAGTTCAATTAGCGTAAAGCCGCGTGCTGTTCTGTCTATATTGTCATCCTGAACTTGATTCAGGATCTCCTCCTCTTTATTCAATGTTTGATTAAGGTGGAGATGCTGAAACGAGTTCAGCATGACAGTTTTTGCATGATTTGTTTTCATATTATTTTCCTTTTGCTTATTACCGGATTAGCACAACAAAAACGGCCGTTTTGCTAATCTGCAAAAGGGGTAGATTAACAAACAGCCGTAGTCTGCCGCCGTAGCGGCAAACACTCGGCACAAAACCCGCAAGGAGCGACCCTGCTGAGTTTTGTGCCTAATGACAGCTGTTTTTGACCCTTTTGCGTATTTTTAATACACACCGCACCTTTCGTGCGGCTTCAAAAACAGAAAAAAGCAATTGTAATTTTTGCGCCTAACGCGCGGGTTACAAATCCTCCTACTCAAAAAATATACTTTATTATAACAAATTGCTACAATAAAAGTATGACCTGTACCCCTTTAAGCCCGTTAGACGGGCGCTATGCAACCAAATTAACTTCCCTGTCGCAAACTATGGGTGAGGACGCCCTACTTGCCGCCCGTGTGCGCACGGAGCTTACCTGGCTAAGCGTGCTGTGCGGCCTTAAACTGCCCGGCGTAAAAAAACTCACCGCGGCCGAGCAAAAAATTTTAACTAATTTGTGCAATTTATCCGCGCAAGATTTGGCAGTCATCCGCACCCTGGAAACTACGGGCTACGGCAAAATTCCCGCCACCCGGCACGACGTGAAAGCCGTGGAGTATTTCTTGCGCCTTAAACTCGCCAAAACCCCCTTAAAGGACCGGTTGCCTTTTATCCATTTTGCTTTAACCAGCGAGGACGTCAACAGCGTTTCCTATGCCTTGCTCCTCAGTGACGGTGTAGAAAAAGCCCTGCTCCCTGCGCTTGAAAAACTGCAAAAAGCGCTCCTACAACTTTCCAAAAAAGAGGCCCGCAGTGTGCTTTTGGCCCGTACGCACGGCCAACCCGCCGTACCGACGACGTTTGGCAAAGAAATGCGCGTGTTTGAAACCCGCCTTGCGCGCCAAATCCGCACGCTGAAACAAGTGCAAATTTCGTGCAAATTTGGCGGGGCCGTGGGCAATTTTAACGCGCACTACGCCGCGTTCCCGTTGGCAAATTGGCCGCGCGCCGCCCGCCAAGTGCTTAGCACGCTAAACAAAGGACGCAAAGTTAAACTCTTTTTAAGCCCCGTTACCACGCAAGTGGACAACCGCGACTCGTACGCCGAACTTTTTGACAATCTGCGCCGCATCAACGTTATTTTAACGGGTTTTGCGCGGGATATGTGGCACTATATTTCCGCCGGGCTGGTGACCCAACAAACCGTAAAAGGCGAGGTTGGCTCGTCCACCATGCCGCAAAAAGTCAACCCGATTGATTTTGAAAATGCCGAGGGAAATTTACAGCTTTCCGGTGCGCTCTTAGATTTTTTGTCCAACAAACTGCCCATTTCGCGCTTACAACGGGACCTGTCGGACTCTACCGTACTTCGTAATATGCCGGTGGCGTTTGGGCATGCGCTGGTAGCGTATGAGTCTTTGTTAAAGGGGCTTTCCAAAATTGCATTTAACAAAGCGGCCGCCCGCGCCGAACTGGCCCAACACCCCGAAGTATTGGCCGAAGCTATCCAAACCATTTTGCGGGCGTACGGTTGCCAAAACGCGTACGAACTCTTGCGCGATTTTACGCGCGGCCGCCATTTAACGGCGTCTGCGCTCACGGATTTTATAGACGGGCTGGAAATCCCTGCGTCCGTCAAAATGCAACTACACATGGTAGAGGCAGAAACTTACCTGGGCCTTGCGCCCCAACTTGCGGAGGAAAAGTATGATTGATTTAGTATGCGGCGGCCAAGCCGGCGACGAAGGCAAAGGCAAAATTGCGGCCTATCTTTCTTATAAAGGCAATTACGATTATTGCGTGCGCGTGGGCGGCCCCAACGCGGGCCACACCGTGGTACAAAACGGTGTTTCCTACACGCTTAAAAATATCCCGTCCGGGTTTTTAAACCCCAAAACCAAACTCGTTTTGGGCGCGGGTGCTTATACAAAAACCGAGTGGCTGTTAGATGAAGTGAAAAAAACAGGCACGCAAGACCGCCTGATTATTGACCCTTACGCCGTTTTAATTACCGACGAACAAACCGCCGCCGAACGCGGGGCCGCGCATTTTATGAGCAAAATTGGCAGTGTGGGCACAGGGCTAGGACAGGCCGTCAAAGAACGCATTGAACGGCGCGAAATTAAATTTGCCAAGGACGAGCCGCTCCTGAAAGATTTTATTCAAAGCGTGCCCGAACTGTTAAACAGCTGTTTGGACAAAGGCGGCCATATTTTACTGGAAGGTACGCAAGGCATTAAACTTTCACTGCTCCACGGGGAATATCCGTTTGTAACTTCGCGCGATACCACCGCCAGCACATTCTTGGGCGAGGCCGGGCTCGGCCCCAAGTCCGTGCGGGACGTATATGTGGTGTTTAAGCCCTACATTACGCGTGTGGGTCCCGGCCCGTTAGAAAAAGAAATGTTTGACGAAAAAGAACTGGAAATTTACCACACCAAAGGGCACGAAATTGGCAGTGTCAGCAAACGCTTGCGCCGCGTGGGCGAGTTTGAGTGGAAGTCCGCCGCGCGTGCGATTATGATTAACAACTGCACCAAAATTGCCATTACGCATATTGATATGTTTGAAGGCAACGATTGCGTGAAAGACCCGCGCGAATTTACCGCACAGGCCAAGGCGTTTTTGGCGGACTTACAAAAGTTAAGTGATAAAACGTATCCGCATCCGAAGATTGCGTTAATCTCTACGGGTCCGGACATGGAAGATACCCTGGTTTTATAACGGCCCCCGCGAACTTGCATTTGGCGCACACAACCCAAAACAACTTGTTTTGGGTTGTGTTGCTCTTTAGCGATACAATTTTCCATATTTGGGCACCTTTGCACCGACTTGCCAATTCGACGTAGCTCTGCTATGCTTTCGGGCAACTTACGGTGCAAATCTGCCTCAAATCTGAAAAATCATCTTATCCTCTACTATACCCAGTGCTTGTTTTCCCCACGCTCAACTTACGGTCTTACTTAGTCTCAAATTTGAAAACAGGAGCCAACTCCCTTTTGCGCCGCGCTTTTTAATTATTTTGAAATTGCCCTATGCTACTTGGTTGTGCGTTTTAACTTCGTAGTAAAAATATATTAGTTCAATTGGCAACCATTACTTCCGCACAACGTAGTGCAGAAAGATTCTTCGCCATCGTTGCATATAATCATTCCCGGTTTAAAATAGCCATCATCTCTGAGAGAAATAGACAGCATATATGCCATATCCTCATTTTTCATTCGTTCAGCATACCAGTAATCAGACGTGTCTGTTCCAAACTCCCAATCTTTGTTTTAACGCACACAGTACCGTCATAGCAATCATCTCCCGTTTCTAACTCGCCAGGCAACTCAATATCTATATTTACAAGGAGATTATTAGTTGCTAGATTTTCCTCATCATCTATTCCACATTTTTCTGTATCGTCCCCGTTTTGTAGCACACACAATTGATGCCCTTTGTAAATAGCGTTTAAGAAAGTTAGCGCTTGGGCCACTTTACTTTTTTCTACGGCTTTTTGGTATTGTGGAACAGCTACCGCCGCTAAAATACCAATGATTAAAACAACAACCAATGACTCAATGAGCGTGAAACCCCGCCGGGTGTTTTTTTGATTCATATTTATTTCCTTTTTTATTTCCCGGGCCCGGTACATAAAAAAACGGCTTATTATACCGAGCTTCCAAGAAGTCACCCTATATAACAGCCGTAGCTGCCGTTTTTGCAAACGGCAAACATTCAGCACAAAACAATGGGGTTATAAGGCCCATTATCTTGTGCTTGGTATGGCTATTTTTGACTTCTTGGAAAGCTGCTCTTGCAACTGACCCGCACGCTTATCATGCGGTTTCAAAAACAGTAAAAAACAATTGTAAGTTTTGCGCTTATGCGCAGGTGCTTTCACACCTCCTCAGTAAGATAATTTATTATACTATAAATATGCAAGATATTGTCTTTGACTTAGGGGCCGTGCTCATTGATTGGAACCAGCGCCACCTCTACCGTAAAATTTTCCAAAATCCGGTGCAAATGGAGCAGTTTTTATCCACCGTCGTGCCCATGAGTTGGAACTTGGAAATGGACGGCGGCAAACCCTTTGCCCAAGGGTGTGCCGAGCGCATTAAACTTTTCCCCCAGTACGCGGACGAAATTAATGCTTACCACACCCGATGGGCGGAAATGATGGGCGGTGCTATAGATGGTACGGTGCAAATTTTGCACGAACTTAAATCTAAAGGCCACCGCATTTACGCGCTTAGCAACTGGTCGGCCGAAACGTTCCCGTTGGCCCAAGCCAAATTTCCGTTTTTGAGTGAATTGGATGGCGCAGTCATTTCCGGCTTTGAAAAATGCGTAAAGCCGGACCCGCAAATTTATCAACTTTTACTGTCGCGCTACCAACTGCAAGCCCAAAATTGTATTTTTACCGACGATAATCCCGCCAATATAAAAAGTGCCAAAACCCTTGGCTTTGACACTATTTTATTTACGTCGCCGGCAGATTTACGTGCCGCTCTTCAGGCGCGCGGCGTATTATAACATTTGCCCCAGTGCCTTTTTCTTCCTCGCCCCTTGTGGGAGAGGATGCCCGTAGGGCAGGTGAGGGGTTTTCTAGGAAGGTTTCCGTTTTTTTTATAAAAAACTTTTCCCCACGCTTAGCGGCGGCAACCCCAAAAACGCGGCTACCGTCTGCCCCAGGTCGGCATACGTGTCCCGCCCGCCAATAAACTGCGGGCAAACCTTTTTGCCAAACATAAGGACCGGCACATGTTCGCGCGTGTGGTCCGTCCCCGTGTAGGTAGGGTCACACCCGTGGTCGGCGGTAACAAATACCACGTCTTCTTCGCCCAGTTGGGCGGCCAGTTCGGGTAGGCGCGAATCAAAATAGCTTAGCCCCTGCGCGTAGCCTTTTACGTCGCGGCGGTGTCCATAAACCATATCAAAATCCACAAAATTGGTAAATACCAAACTGCTGGGCGGGGCGGCTTTAGCTTCACGCAACGTAACGTCCCACAGCTCAGCAAGGCCGGAGGCTTTGACGGCTTTGGTAATACCCTGGTGGGCAAAAATATCGGCAATTTTACCGACGGAAATCACGTGTCCGCCCGCATTTTTAAGGGCGTCTAATACGGTAGGTTGCGGGGGCTTTACGGAATAATCGTGGCGGTTTTTGGTGCGGGTAAATTCGCCCTTTTTTTCGCCCACAAACGGGCGCGCAATTACGCGCGCAATGTTATAAGGGGCCACGTGCTTAAAAGCAATTTCACACAACTTATACAGCCGCTCTAAGCCAAAGTGCTCCTCGTGCGCCGCAATTTGAAACACACTATCGGCCGACGTATAACAAATGGGTTTGCCGGTTTTGATATGCTCCTCGCCTAGCTCCTCAATAATTACGGTGCCGCTAGCGGCCTTATTGCCCAAAATGCCGGGCAAGCCCGCTTCCTGACAAATTTTTTCAATTAAATCGGCCGGAAAAGACGGATACGCGGGGGGAAAATACCCCCAATTAAATAGCACGGGTGCCCCGGCCATTTCCCAATGGCCCGAGGAGGTGTCCTTGCCGTGGCTAATCTCACGCATAAAGCCGTATTTGGAGGGTAAATGGACCCCGGCCGCCGGTTGCGGGCTCAGTTCCAAGGGGCTCCCGGTAGAGGCCTGGGCGGCTTTGGCTAAGCCCAAAGATACCAAATTGGGGATTTGTAACCCGCCGTTGGCGCGGGCAATATGCCCCAGTGTGTCGGCCCCGGTGTCGCCAAATTTGGCGGCGTCTTCTGCCCCGCCGATACCTACAGAATCTAACATCAAAATAATGGCACGTTTGTGGTTCATACATTTATTATAGCCAAAAAAAGCATTTTAATGCTATAGTAACAACAGGAGGATTTTTTATGAATAAAGCGTATCAAAATATGCGTGCCTTTTGGCTAAACGCTACCAATATGCAAAGCCGCAAAGGGCTGATTGAAATTGGGCCGGAAAAAATTGTTTCCGCCGCTGTGGAAATGGCGTTTATGGACGGGGCCCAACTAAAACATTTGCTCATTGCCACCAATTCCCTGGGCGACAGTAGCCTGTATTTTGAAAACAACAGTAAAAGCGGCCTGGGCGGTATGATTGGCGGCCACGGCAACGAAAAACTCCAAGAAACCGCCGCCCGCATGCTGGCCCACGCAGCCAAATTGGCCCCGCAAATGACGCAACTTCCCGCCGGGGCAGACGTCCCTACTCCTTCGCAGGCGGGGCAAGTGGTTTTACTAGCAGTCAGCCAGACGGCCGTGTTTTATAAAGAACTGCCCGAGGCCGATTTGCGCCAACCGGATAATCCCTTTTACCCCTTGTTTGCCTATTCGCAACAGGTAGTGGGTTTGTTCAAACAGCAACCCCAAACGCCGCCCGCCAACGCTTAACAAAACACACGGACGCGAAAGGGGTGCAAATGGTATAATAAATTATTACTATGCAGCGCGTTTCTTTCCGTCCGTTTATTATTTTTGCATTGATTGCCGCCGTTGTTGTAACGGCGGGTGTGGTGCTGTATTGGCGGCAAGTAAATATCCTTTTAGAGCGGGACGTTAAAACCCACATTGCCGATGCCGGGCGCGAAGCCGCCGCGGACTTTGACCGCCTGGTGCAAACCGACCGCGACATTTTAAACACCAGTGCTATACTCATAGAGGACTCCTACCCCTGGAAGGAAGGGCAACTGCCCGAAATGTTAGCCCGCTTGGATCAACGCGACCATTTTAATTTAATGGGCGTAGCGCTTGACAATGGATCCGTTGTCTATGCCGGCCCGTCCGTAGTTCCGCTTAGCAAGGAAGCTGTTGCCGATGTGCTTACACACACCGCCAAGAGTGACTTTTATATTAACGTTTTTCCGCCCACCTCTAAATATAAAACGCATATTATGGTGCAAGCCGTTGCGCTAGACCCCAACGACGCTACCCCGGTGGGGGCGTTATTTTCCGTGCAAAAAGAAATTTACTACCGCGAAGTGTTAGCCCTGTCTTCTATGGGGGCGGACGGGCACGCCATTATCGTGAACCGCAGTGGGGATGTAGTGTTAGCGTACGAGCAACTCCCCGCTAAAAACATTTTTTCTATCTTACAGCGCTACACCTTAGATGCCAATATGACCATGGACGGTTTGCGCCGCAGTTTAGCGGCGGGGGACACGGTGCTGGTGGGTTATTACACGCCGGACAATTTACATAATTTCTTGCAATTTGTGCCGCTTTCGGTGAACGGGTGGTATATGGTTTCCGCTATCCCGGCCAATTATGTAGAAGCGCAAGCTACCCAAGTGGCTAAACTTTCGCTCATTTTATTTGGCATTGTATTTTTTGTATTTTACCTGTTACTGTTTTTTATTTTCCGCGTGCGTGACGACAGCAACCGCCAACTCTTTGCTACCGCCTTTGTGGACCCGTTAACCGGGGCGGACAATTTTAACCGCATGTGTGAACAGTTTGCAAGTAAACTATCCGGCCTTAACCGCCAGGCGGCACTTGTTATTTTTGACATTAACAAATTCAAAGTTATTAACGATTTGCACGGCTATGAACGCGGCAACGAAGTATTAAAAAGTGTGGCTCAAGTACTGCAAACCGAACTGCAACCCGAAGAAAGTTTCTGCCGTTTATCGGCCGATAATTTTATTTTGCTCTTAAAGTATGAAGACCGCCGCAGTTTTTTAAAACGCCTTAAAGCGCTTGCCACACAACTTAAGCGCAACTGCACGGTGGCCGAATCTTGTTTAGTGCTGGACGTTGCCTTTGGCATTTACGAAATTACCGAGGACGTTCCCTTTTATATTATGTTGGACCGCGCCCACCTGGCCCTGGAGCACGCCAAAACCCGCACCTTTGATAAGTGCGAATTTTACGACGAGGCCGACCGCAACCGTATCGTGGCCGAACAGCAAATTGAAAACTCCATGGAGGCTGCCCTTGCCAGCCGCGAATTTGAAATTTATTTACAGCCCAAGTGTGATTTTGTGACGGGCGAAATTTTAGGGGCCGAGTCACTGGTTCGTTGGAATCACGACGGACGCGTTGTCCGCCCGGATGAATTTATCCCGCTTTTTGAGCGAAACGGTTTTATTTTGCAGTTGGATATGTTTATTATGGAGGAAGCCGCCCGTCTGTTATCCACGTGGCAAGCTAACGGTCTGCCGGTGGTGCCGCTGGCGGTGAACTTCTCGCGCTTGCACTTAAACGATGCACGTTTTATCCCGCAAATGCGCCGCATTATGGCACAGTACAACGTGCCTAATAAATTATTGGAAGCCGAAATTACCGAAAGCGTCATCTTTAATAACTTGGAGCGCGCGCAGGAAGTGATTTCCGGCTTGCACTTGTATGGGTTCCCGGTGGCCATGGATGATTTTGGCTCCGGTTACTCCTCGTTAAACGTGCTCAAAGAGCTCAAGTTTGACAGTATTAAATTAGACAAAGAATTTTTATCCGGCTTTGAAGAAAACCCGCGTGCCCAAAAAGTAATTGAAGGGGCGATCAATATGATTAAAACCCTAGGCGTTAAAGTAGTAACCGAGGGCGTGGAAACGCGCGAACAGGCCGATTTCTTGCGCAAGTGCGGGGCCGATTTAGCACAAGGGTATTTCTTTAGCCGTCCGGTGACGGTTAGTACGTTTGAGCAACTTTTGCAAAAACGTACGTTATTATAAAAATCCCCGGTGATGTAGATTTTTAACGGTAGGGTTTCAAATATACACGATTTGAAACCCTACTCGTTTTCCGGGCAACTATTTGCCACATTTGAGCACTTGCCACTCGCAGTACCTAGCAGTACAGCTTCGGGCAACTTATGGTGCAAAGCTATCTCAAATCTGACAAATCAGCCAACTATGCATTTTACTCGGTGATATTGCGGACTTCAAAAACGTACGTTATTATAAAAATCCCCGGTACCTTTTTTATTTATAAAAACCCCCGCGCTTATTACGCGGGGGTTTTTCGTCCGTTTTCAAATAAACTTAGAACAACAGTTCTTGGAACCGTTCTTGTGGCAGGGTATCCATGGGGGCCACGGTATAAGGCACGGTGTCAAAATCAATTTTACTTAAATCAATTTTGCGGATGGCCGAGTTATACATGGTGCGGTAGTAGAACGTCGGGTGCGTTACATCACTGACGGCGGTCCATTGGGTGGCGCTGGGCATATCCGGGATTTTTTCGCCGGGTGCATATTCGGCCCCAATGGGCAAATCAAAGTTATTTAAAATGTGAAACGCTTGCGTTACCGCGCCGTACGCATTGGCCGGAGTGGGGGCCGTTTGCACGTAGAAAAATGCCCGCACTAAGCGCGAGGGCGGCGTCAAATCGCCGGGCAACCCGGTCAAGTTTGTACCGCCTCCGTACGAGGCCAAATTCACGTCGCCCATGGTTTTAGCAGGCGTTTCCCCGCCGGAGAGGTGAATATAGTTATTTAAGTTGGCCTGGTGCCACGGGAACGAGGGCGAGTTGGTAAAAACGCGCAAATTGTTCTCATAAAAATGGCGTTCGCCTTTGTCGGTAATTTCCAACACTACACTGCGCCCGGTGGCGTCGCTAATGCGCCAGTGTCCGGTGGCATAATGTCCGTTTGCGTCGGGTTTGCCAATGGGGATAATAGCCACTTTTTTAAGCCCTTGCATCACTTCTTCTACGCTGGCGTAATTGGTCAGCATAAAGCGTACCAGTTCGCCGTCGCTGACGGATTGCTTGCGGTACTTTTTTTCATACGGGGTCAAGCTCCCCACGCCGGCAAAATAAAAGATACCTGCGTTGAGCCCCTTTTCGTTCACGCCTTCGGTTACAAATTGCGGCTCCACGGTGCTGGCGCCTACCGCGCCGTATTTGTTGACCCATTTATGCCCGTTTTGTCCTTCGGGCGTGAGGGCAATATTTTCCATGCCGCGCGGCATGATTACCAGTTTACTGTTTAAATTACCGCCTTTCCATTCAATGGTGCGTGCTAAAATCTTGGTGCCGTCGGCAGCAGTAATAGCAATACCGGTGCAGGCATTGCCGGGGGTACTTACAGCCGCTACCAGTAAGGTAGCCAGCATAAGGGAAAGTAATTTTTTCATCATCCCATATCTCCTTATTTTAAGATATCCCATTAAAGCAAATTTCCGGCCATAATGCACGCGCAAAATAAGGTTAGTTGTTTGGGTGAAATGACAGCTCATTTCCGGGTGTTAAATAAGGTGTCATCCCCGAGCCTTAAATAAAGTGTTATTCCCGTGTGTTTCTGTCGGGGATCTCCACCTTATTCCTCCTCGCCCTAGAGGGAGAGGGTGGCACGCAGTGCCGGGTGAGGGGGCTTCCATCCTTGCCAAATATTAAATGGGCGTCATCTCCGGGCTTACAACCCCAGCGCTCGTGCCTATCTCCCTCTATTATACTTTCTCACTTTATTTATGAAATCTACTCATAAAAACCCCGCACGTAAGTACGGGGAGGTTATAATCGCGTTTAACATCACTTACCATGTTGCTTATTTGACGTTTCCCTCTAATAAAAATATCCTATATATATGAAGCAAATTTTTACCGTTACCGGCATGAGTTGCGCCGTATGTAAGCAACATGTAGAGGCCGCCGTACGCGCTTTACCCGGCGTGCGACAGGCGGATGTTAATTTGCTTCAAAACCGCCTCAGCGTAACATACGAGCCCGCGGTCGTTTCTGCTGCGCAAATTATTCACGCTGTAGAACAGGCCGGCTACGGGGCTTCTTTGGCGCAAAATATAGAGGCCGCCCCCCGGGAAGAAACCCAACTGGCACGCCGTTTTTGGTTTTCTGTTTTGTTTTTAGTGCCGCTCATGCTTATTTCTATGGTGCACACGTGGCACGTGCCCGCCGGGTGGCAGGTGGTCTTAACAGCCCCCGTATTGTGGCTCAACCGCCGTTTTTTTACAAACGGATTTTTGCAACTTGTGAAGGCTACGCCTACCATGGATAGTTTGGTTGCCTTAGGGGCCACGGCGGCGGTGGGCCAAAGTGTGTGGGCTTTACTAAGTGGACAAAGCGGCCTTTATTTTGAGTCGGCCGCCATGATTGTTACCTTGGTAACCTTGGGCAAATGGTTAGAGGCCCGCGCCAAAGCCAAAACCATGGGGGTCCTCTCTTCATTAGTGAAATTACTTCCCACAAACGCGCGCGTACGTAGAAAGGAACAAGAAATGACTGTTTCACTTGACCAAATTGTACTGGGCGACGTTTTGTTAGTGCGGGCCGGGGAACGGATTGCGGCCGACGGAAAAATAGTGCAAGGCGCGTGCAGTGTGGACGAATCCATGCTCACCGGGGAAAGTTTCCCGCAAGACAAACAACCCGGTGCCACGGTTTGCGCAGGTACGATACTGCTTAGCGGCTATGCCGAAGTAAGCGTGCAAAAAATAGGAACAAATACCGTGCTCGCGCAACTAATTAGCCTAGTGGAAAATGCCGCTAGTAGCAAGGCCCCTGTTGCGCGCTTGGCCGACCGGGTAAGCCGCGTGTTTGTGCCGTGCGTCATGGGATTATCTCTTGCAACTTTTATAACCTGGTACGCGTACGGGGCTGGTGTTTCCTTTGCTCTTACCTGTGCGGTAGCGGTGCTTGTTATTGCCTGCCCGTGTGCGTTGGGCCTTGCCACCCCGACGGCGCTTATGGTAGGGATGGGCGTAGGAGCCCGCCGCGGAATTTTAATTAAATCGGCCGAAATTTTAGAGCGCGCCCACCACGTTACTACCGTTGTACTAGATAAAACCGGCACCGTTACCACCGGGCAAATGGAAGTAGCGCAAGTACTTCCCGCGGAAAATGTGAGCGAGCAGGAACTACTTACGTGGGCTACTTTACTGGAAAGTTTTTCCAGCCACCCCCTGGCAAAAGCGTTAGTAAAGAAAAAGTTTTCACGTGAAAACTTTTTAGAAAATAATGTTAGCAATTTTAAAGAATTTCCCGGTCTGGGGGTGCAAGCCTCTTGCGGGGCAGAAACCATATATGGGGGCAATTTACGCGCCATGCAGGCGTGGAAAATTAAGGTGCCCCGGGCAGAGACCCTTCTTAAAAAAGCGGCCACGCAGGGCCAAACGGTGTTATTTTTTGCCCGCGGAAATACCTATCTAGGGGCGATTGGTTTTAGTGATCCCCTTAAATCTACTTCCAAGCAAGCGGTGAAAATGTTGCAAAAAATGAACAAAGAAGTTGTCCTCTTAACCGGAGATAATCCCCTTACTGCCGCCCATATTGCGGCCCAACTAGGTATTAACACAGTGCAAGCCGGCGTACTGCCGGAGGGGAAACAAACCCTTATCAAGTCGCTTCAAATAAGCGGCAAAACGGTAGCCATGGTGGGGGACGGAATTAACGACGCTCCGTCGTTAGTTCAGGCGGACGTAGGGATGGCCCTAGGCAGTGGTACCGACGTAGCCGCCACGGCCGCGGACCTGATTTTAATGCGCGCCGATTTGCGCGAGGTAGCCACCGCCTTTGCTTTAAGCCAAGCGACACTACGCAATATTAAAGAGAATTTGTTTTGGGCTTTTTTCTATAATGTGTTGTGTATCCCGCTGGCGGCGGGGGTATTTTACCCGGCTTTGGGGTGGAAATTGCACCCCATGCTAGCGGCGGCGGCTATGAGTGTAAGCTCGGTATGTGTGGTGTTAAATGCACTGCGCTTAAGCCGCTTTAAGCCCCCATTTTTAGACGAAAAAGAGAAACAAACTATGCATAAAACATTGGAAATTAAAGGCATGATGTGCGCGCACTGTGCCGGGCATGTAACCCGCGCATTAAACGCCATCCCCGGCGTAAAAGCAACGGTAGACTTGGCCCATAAAACGGCCACGGTGCAAAGTGCTACCCCCGTGGATGATAACACCCTGCGTGAAGCCGTGCAAAATGCCGGATACGAAGTAACGGCCATTTATTAACAAGGAGAACGTATGAAAAATTTTGGATTTGTAAAAGTAGCCGCCGCTATTCCTACGGTGCAAGTGGCTAACACGGCCTATAATGCCGCGCAAACGCTGGCCCTTATTAAACAGGCGGCGCGCGAAAAAGTGCGCGCGGTGGTGTTTCCGGAATTGGGGCTTACGGGATATACGTGTGCGGATTTATTTTTAAAACCGGCCTTGTTAGACGGGGCAGAGGCGGCCCTGGAAATGCTACTCAAACAAACCCAAAAACTAGATGTTGTTTTTATAGTGGGGATGCCCGTACGCGCGCGTACGGTATTATTAAATGCGGCTGTGGTATGCTATAAAGGACAAATTTGCGGAGTGGTACCCAAAACCTATTTACCTAATTATAATGAATTTTATGAAAGCCGTTGGTTTGTGCGGGCACTCGCTTTTAGCGGCACGGACGTAACGCTGTGCGGGCAAACCGTACCGGCGGGAACGGATTTAATTTTTAAAGCGGGCGGATTTAGCTTTGGCGTGGAAATTTGCGAGGATGTATGGGCCACGGTGCCGCCGTCAAGCACGGCCGCCCTGCAAGGGGCAGAAATTATTTTTAACCTCTCAGCCAGTAATGCACTTGTTGGCAAACACGCCTATGTGCGCCAATTAGTGGCACAACAATCGGCGCGGTGTATGTGCGGGTATGTGTATGCGTCGTGCGGGTTTGGCGAATCCACCACCGACGTGGTGTTTGGTTCCAACGCGCTGATTTTTGAAAACGGGCATGAACTGGCCCACTCCACCCGCTTTACCGATAAAAGCCAACTGCTGTGCGCTGAAATAGATGTGGAAAGACTACGTAATGAACGACTGGTCAATACGTCTTTCCGCACGGACTGCGCGCTTGAAACGGCCGAGCCGTATGCCGAAATTGACTTGGCACAGCCGGTAATGCCGGTTGCCCAGCTCACGCGTGTGGTAAATCCCTTGCCTTTTGTACCGACGGGGGCGGAGTTGGATGAGCACTGCGAAGAAATTTTTAACATCCAAGTAACCGGCCTGGCTACGCGCTTAAAAGCGGCGCACGCCAAAACAGCGGTGCTTGGAATTTCGGGCGGGTTGGATTCCACGCTTGCTTTACTGGTGGCGGTGCGCACCTTTGATAAACTGGGTTGGCCGCGCAAGCAAATTACCGGGGTTACCATGCCCGGGTTTGGGACGACGGACCGCACCTACAAAAATGCTTTAACCCTGATGAAACAGCTGGGTATTAACGTCCAAGAAATTTCCATTAAAAAAGCGTGCGAGCAACATTTTAAAGATATTGGGCATGATTTAAAAAAGCATGATACCACTTACGAAAATGTGCAAGCACGGGAACGTACCCAAATTTTAATGGACCTTGCCAACCAAACGGGCGGGTTGGTGGTAGGCACGGGGGATTTGTCTGAACTGGCGTTAGGGTGGGCCACGTATAACGGGGACCACATATCTATGTATGGGGTCAATGCCGGAGTGCCCAAAACGCTGGTAAAACATTTAGTCAGTTGGGTGGCCGCGCACGAAACGGCCGACAAAAAAATCCAACGTGTGCTGGCTGACGTAGTAGATACGCCCATTAGCCCGGAATTATTACCCGTCAATTCCAAAGGACAAATGACTCAAAAGACGGAAGACTTGGTGGGACCTTACGTGTTGCACGATTTCTTTTTGTATCACTTTTTGCGCGGCGGGTTTGGGCCGGAGAAAATTTTATTTTTAGCCAAACACGCTTTTGCGGGGCGGTTTAAAGAAGGTGAAATTAAAAAGTGGCTTAGCGTGTTTTTTAGACGCTTTTTTGCCCAGCAGTTTAAGCGTTCCTGCTTACCCGACGGGCCTAAGGTGGGTAGTGTGGCACTCTCACCGCGTGGCGACTTAAAAATGCCCAGTGACGCCAACGTGCAGGAGTGGCTGAAAGAATTGGAATAAACAAGTACCCCGGTTTGAGCCGGGGTGAAAAGTTAATAGCCCTTGGTGCCGGCAAGGCTTTCGTCGTGGTCTATCCAGTCTTGCACGTCAATTTCACGGTATTCGGTGGGCGTGTCGCGCACGATTACTTTTTTAATGCCGGCGTTAATAATCATACGTTTGCACATGGAGCACGAATTGGAATTTTTAATAAATTCCCCACTGCTTACTTCGCGGCCGGAGAGATAAAGGGTGGAATCAAGCATTTTATCGCGCGAGGCACTGATAATGGCGTTGGCCTCGGCGTGGACGCTGCGGCACAGTTCGTAGCGCTCCCCGCGGGGGATGTTTAGCTCCTGGCGGATGCAGGTGCCTAAATCGCAACAGTTTTTGCGCCCGCGCGGGGCCCCTACGTATCCGGTGGAGATGACTTCGTCATTTTTTACAATCACCGCTCCGTAGCGGCGGCGCAAACAGGTGCCGCGTTGGGAAACGATATCGGCTAAATCCAAATAATAGTTGATTTTATCTCTTCTAACCATAACATGCTCCTTTTGCACTATTATAACATAATAAATGAGTTATAATATAGGTATGAAAAAATTGCTACTTTTACTTTTATGCTGTGTAACGTTGGCGGCCCAGGCCGAAACGGTGCACAGTATTACGGCCGAAACTACGCGTATGTCCCCGGATACGCTTAAAAAACGCTTTTCCCTCAAAGAAGGGGAAGAATTTACCGAAAAAGAATATGAGCGCGCACAAGAAAAATTACACAGACTGCGCGTGTTTAAAACATTGGAATTTTTAGAAAAGAAACGCAAAGACGGTGTGGATATCCACATCAAAGGCGACGACCGCAGTTATGTGTTCCCCATGGCGTTTGCATTAAGCGGCAAAAAACGCTCGGCCGGGGTTTCACTAGCAAGCGGCAACCTGCTTAAACAGGGCGAGAGTATGTACTTTTTTCTGGGCGGCGGGCGCGACGGATTTTCCACGCATGGGGCACTTTCCCTGGGGGATGATGCGTTCTTTTTGGGATATGAGCATGTGAATTTTGAGCAGAGTTTTTATGAAAGCGGCTGGATGAGTTCGCCAGGGGTGTTTTCTTCCGCCGACGACAAAGGCAACCACGATAAGTTTTTGTTGGGCACTATCCACGGTAAGCAAGATACGTTGAGCTTTACGTATCGGCGGAAATTTTCCAGCGTGTGGAGCGTGTTTGTTACCCCGGAATATGAGTATTATTGGTACAAAAACCGCGCCTTGGATACGGGGAAACATTCGCATTTGTCTTTTGGGTTCCAGTACGCTGATGACATCCGCCCCGATATGAATATGGGCGCGTTGGCGGGGATTGGCCTTTCCGACAAGCAACATGCCCTGCAAGATTTAACGCGGGTACGCACGGGAAAACTGGCCGAAGTGTCCTACACCACCGGCGGCAGTTGGACCGGGAGCGATTACACTATTCAAAAATTATCCTTGGGCGGCGGGTATATGTGGGAACTCAAAGAGCGCCACTTACTGGCCGTGTTTGTAAAAGGGCAACGTGCGTTTAATGCACCGTTTAGCAATTTAATCCGCTCGGGCGATTTGCTCTTTGGCATGGGGATTTACGACCGCGAACAACGCGGTAAAACCGGTATTTCCGCCGGGATTAGCTTTACTTATTTTATTTTGCGCAACCAAACCGGCCTGCTTAGCTTGATGCCGTTTTACGAGCAAGCCTACATCCGCTCGGTAGGGTCTTCCTACGAGCCGCACGCCGGCGTCGGTGCCACGCTGACGTACCGTTTGTGGCGTTTCCCGCTGCCGATTGGGTTGAACTTTACGCATAACGTTAACGACGGGTCCCACCACGTAGGCTTAAAAGTAGGCGGACATTTCTAAAATTGTTCACATTTGGCCTAGCTAAGGCCGATTCTTGCTCACGTACTTGCCGCGGGCGCGTTGTCTTGCGGGCGTACGCCGCGCTCAACTTTATGCGTGCTTAAACTAATCAATTTTTGCGCTTGCGAAAGGGTAACCAAAACGCTAGAGTACTAGTCCATACTAGAACTAGGAGGTTACCTATGGGAATGAAAGCAAAAGAATTAGTCCGCCGCGCAGGCGTGGATGTGGACGCGTTAATCCAAGAGCTTAACAGCGCTTATTGTGATGAGTGGTTGGCGTATTATCAATACTGGATTGGGGCGCGCGTAGCCGAGGGGAAAATGGCCCACTTGCTAGCCGAAGAACTGGCCGAACACGCCGGTGAAGAATTAGAACACGCCGAAAAACTGGCTAAGCGCATTATTGAACTGGGCGGGACGCCGTCTATCTCGCCGGAGTTGTGGCTTAAAGAAAGTACCTGCGGCTTTTTGGCCCCCAAAGACCCCGAAGCTATGGTGCTACTTAAGCAAAACATCCAGGGGGAGCGCTGTGCGATAGAGGTATATCAAAAACTCTTGGATAGGGTGGCCGGAAAAGACCACGTAACCGAGCACCTGGTGCGCGAAATTTTAGAGGATGAACTGGAACACGAACAGGACCTGGAAGATTTGCAAGGGTCGTGCGCGGTAGATAAGAAAATGTGTATGAAGTAGAATCAACGGTCATTCCCGAAGGTTGTTGTCGGGAATCTCCGCCGCTTTAAAGAACACAAGGTGGGGATCCCCGATAGGGGCGTTCGGGGATGACGCTTTATTTAATACGTGGTAATGACAACTTTTTAAGCAAAACGGTGAACCTTTCTTGTCCCCCCGGCTATGCCGGGGGTTATCTATATACAAAGCGTGAAACTCCCCGAGAGTATACTCGGGGAATTTTATGTGAGGTATTATACTACAAAGCCCCCGTTTGGGGGCTTTTTTATTTGATACAAGGTTTGGTTTTGGTTGGAAGAGAGGGGATATTTTTAGGGGACATCATAGAGCTGTGCGTGGGAGGGAAATAATATAATTTCTCCGTCCTCTAGCACGGCCTTATACCAATCGGCTTTTTGGTTGACTTCCAAGAGGACCCATACGTCCGAAATGGCACTGGCCGGGATGTTTTGTTGGAAGGCTCTTGCCGTTTCAAAGTGTATCGATTCATATTGTTCCAAAGCGAGTGTAATCGGAATTTTAATGAGTATAGGTAAATTGGCCTTTGTATCAAACCGATGTGTGGGCTGTGCGTATAAAACGGAAGTAGCCGGCTCATACGCGGTAAAAATCTTTTTATTGTGATGACTTTTGTTTACTTCCAGTCCGTTTACGAGTATATTTTTTAGTTCGTCCATGTCTACAATAGCCATGCCGCGGTAAAGTGCTTTTGCTTGGGTTACAAAATTATGCGGAAGAAACATTTTACGTTTTTCCAATTTATAAATCAAAGGATATACTTGGCGGGGGGGAACAAGCCGGACACTGTTTTTGACACGTGGGGTTGTTAACAGAATTTGCACGCGCGGACGGGTGGGCAAATTGGTAATTTGAAGCGTTTTAAGGGTAAGGGGTTGCGTAGCTATGTTCTGCGTTAAGGCGCGCGGCAAAAACTTGAGCGGCCGTTGCGCGCCGGCAGGAAGTGCCAAACAAAAACAAATTACTAACGCAAGGCTAAGAGTGTGTAAATTTTTCATAGTATCCTAGTGTGCAAAACAGCGTACTATAATTATAAGAAAAATTTGTAATTGCGCATATAGGGCAAAAGGCTCAGGTGGGGGTGGGCCTTAAGGTAGGGGGAAATTTGGGCGTCTTTTCGGTGGGTTTTTAGTAAAAACCCGCGTTTGTGCACAGGGGTTTCAAATTTGTACGGTTATAGAATTGTGCGAGTGGCCACCGCTACAAGGTTTTTACACCGTTTAGTATTTTTTAACAGCTATTTCTTTGCCGGATACGCTAATACAAACGGTTGTTCCCGTTCGTTTTGGGGAAATAGTTGATACATAAACCACGACCAAAAGAATTTAGGGCCGTTTTCAACGTTATATCCGTCTTGATTATGGTCGCCGATATCATAAGGGTCGGCAAAAATCAGTACATCATCTACTGTTGAATCTGTTCCCATGGTATCATATCCAATGATAACGCGCCAATGACCTCCCCACGCGCCATCAGCTACCAAAATGGGATGCTTTGCTTTTAGTTCTTGAAGCACAAAAGTTGCAAACTTTTCATACGTATCAAATGTTTTTTTGCTGGAGAGGTTGGTTTGAACGGTCCAACCAATACTGCCGAAGTAATCCGCTATCTGTTTTACATGGGTGCCGATTTCAGTACTTGTACCCATTTTCTCTACCAAAGATGTTTCCGTTTCATCCACATATCCGTAATACCTTAGTACCGTCAGTGTGACCGCTGGGCCGCAAGAATATTCCGTGGTTTGTTGATAGGTTGGGTAATGGGATAAAATGGTTAAATGCTTACTGGATGTGGCATTAAAAACGTTCGGCATTTTATAATAGGGGGAACGCTTATGGTTGACTCCCCGCGGAGCAACCATTGTTTCGTCTATCTTTGTAACGGTCTCTTCGGGATGCGCAATAACCTGGGTATCCTGTGCATAAGCTAAACTTGCGGTTGCTAATAGCCCTGTTAAAAGCATTAAAGATGTACGAATTTTCATATTATAAATCTCCTAGCAGGCAACATCAAATTTGTACCTAGGCCTATTGTAGCAGATTTAACGCAAACTACTCATCCAAATCTTCAAATAAATTAGTTGGTCCAACCGTATTTATCTTATTCTTTGTTGCCTAATAGGAAGCGGCCTTTTGCGAAAAGGGAAAAGCTATTTATTTAACTTATACTTACGTACTTTTTTGGATGGATCCGCCACCACTATAAAACCTTGGCGTACCCACTTTTGGAGTAGTTGGCGCGCCGTTCTGCCTGCAAAGTGGAACAGTTCTTCTACATCTTTGGATGTGATAAATTCGTTCTTTTCAAACAAGACGAGTGCTTGTCTTTGCCTTGCATCTAGCGCGTTAATGGCTCTGCTTTGGTCCTTTTCGGTGCCCTGTAACTGTAAATGTTTTTGCACGCTTTGGAACGAATAGAGCATTCCGGACACAAAGAATTCAATCCAACCCGTTATATCGGCCTCGGCCCGTCCCGCACTCAAACTCGCATAAGGGTCCGGCTTTCGAATCTCGACGCGGCATAAAGCAGTTTATGCCGCTCGAACCTCCCCATAAATTTAAAACCCCGCTATATGCGGGGTTTTCAAATTCATACGGCGCTTTTAGTTTACCTAGCACTATGCTGGTTTTTCAAACAGGCAATACATTGGTGGCGACCGCAAATACATCATCAATTTGCTGTGAAATATGTTACAACAAATAGGGGTGGGCACACACTAGGTTTTACGCCAATATTGACCCTGGGAGATGAAATTAATGAAGACAACTAGTTCGCTGTCTAGATTGACAGCGTATGCAGTAATTGTTGCTATGTTGGCAGGGAACGTAAGCCCGGCTTACGCTCAGACCGACATAACAATTAACGGTTCCGGAAGTGGATCCGGCGATGTTTGGACATCCGGTTCTGCAAATACGTCGTATTTGCATGCATACGGAGGGGGAGATTCCGAAAACTACACGGACTGGGTACAAAGCCCGTTAAATGACCGACTTTGGGTAACCGGCGGTTCTTTAACAACCAGCGGCCTGTATCAAAACGGTAAGCTGTATGCCAGCGGCGGTAATCTTAACGTATCAAGCGGAGAACTGCACATTGCCAGCGGGTCTTATATTAACAGCGGGGCCAACTTAACCCTTGGTCCGGGTGCTTGGCTTATACAAACAGGCGGCGAGGTTACCCTTAATTCCGGGGATTCCATTAATAACGGATATATCTCTGCAACCAGTGGGGACTTGTCCTTTACCGGCGGTACACATACCATTAAGGATGGGTCCAATATTGCAAATAATTTTGGCGTATCGGGCGGTACGGTTACGTTTGCCAATGCCACCTCACTCAACTCAAATTTCAGCAACTCCGCTGAAGTAGCCTTTAACGCCGGTACCTTGGACAACAACGTTACCGGTACGGGGAACACCACCTTTAATAATACCGTAACGAATACGGGCTCCGTTTCGCAAACGGCTGTAACCAATAACGGGGCATTAACCAATAATGGTGCGATTAGTGCTAATCTTACCAATAGCAATACCATTGCGGGCAATGGGTCTATTACTACCAAAACGGGAGGGACCTCTTCTAACAATGGTACAATTGCACAAAACTCGTTAACGAACAATGGTACGTTTACGAGCAACGGCAAAATTACGTTGACTAACGGGTTAACAAACAACGCCTATGCTACGTTCAACAATAACGCCCTGTTACTGGCCAACGTTACCAACAAGGCAAATTCTACTTTGAATTCAGATCCCGATAATTTAGGGAAAGATGTTGCCAACAACGGCACCTTAAACCTCAATGCGGATGGTACGTTATCGGTAAATGTTACCGGAACAGGTGATACCAATATCAGTGGGAACTTAGAGAATGAAGGAACGATTTCTCAAAAAGATGTGACGGTGGCAGCAGGCAAAGTAGTTACTACCAGTGCCTCTGATATCACCGCTACCCACGAAATTAATAACAGTGGTGTTATTGACTATACGGGCGGTAGCACTGCCAATACGATTAACGGTACAGGCCGTATTGTAGTTACCGGGTATGTAACTAACACCGGTGATATCAACCAAACCCAAGTCAATAACAGCAGTGTGTTTATCAACAACGGCAACGTGACTGCAAACTTGGTAAATACCGGCTCTTTAGAAGGGGCGGGTAACTATACCACCAAGACCGGCCTTTCTTCCAACAGCGGTGTCATTGAACAAGCCAACTTGACCAACAAAGGAACCTTTGATAACAACGGCCATGTTGAATTAACGGGTACGTTGACCAACGATACCAATGCGGTATTTAATACCGATGCCAGTTTGATTTCCGCGGCGGGTGGCCTAGCTAACGCCGGTACAGTGAATTTTATGACTGGGACCAATGCAGTAAATATGACCGGTACCGGTACAACGAACTTTCACAATACAACCGGTAACACGGCTAGCATCGAACAAAACTTGGTAACTAACGACGGTAAGTTAAACAACACCGGTACGATTACCGCCAACCTGACTAACGCGAACGAAATTACGGGAACCGGGTCTATCGTTACCAAAACAGACGGGGCCTCTACCAATAACGGTACTATCAAACAGGCCAACTTGACCAACAACGGTACCTTTGAAAGTAACGGGAAAATTACCGTAACAGACACGTTAACCAATAACGAAACGTTTAATAACAATGCCGAAATTGCGGGTAACGTTACCAACGCCAGCAGTGCTACTTTTGCCAACGCGGCGGATATCACGGGTAATGTTACCAACAGTGGTACATTTGCCAACGCGGCTGGCATTACAGGTGACGTCGTCAACAACAGCAGTGCAACCTTCACCAACACAGCCGACATCACAGGTAACGTTGCTAACAACGGAACCTTCACCAACAGCGGCGACATTGTAGCCAGCCTGGGGGTTTTCAATACCAGTACCTTTACCAACGCCACTGGTGCCACTATTACGGGCCCGTTTGGCAACAGCGGCACCGTCATTAACGACGGCACCATTACGGGTGCTATTACCAACACGGGGACTGGTATTATTAACTCCGTGGCTACCAACTTGGTAGGCACGATTGACAATGCTAATATCTTAAATATTGCCGGCGGTACCGTGCAGGAAAACATTACCGGGTCTACCGGCACAATGAACATTACTGCTGACTTGGTAAACGCTAAAAACATTACTCAAGCTACGATAAACAACAGTGCTCAGTTGGATAACACCGGCGTAATTACTGCTGCTATCAACAACGCCGGTACAATTAACTCTACCGCGACTAACCTCAAAGGTACCATTGATAATGACGGCACTTTGAATTTAGCGGGCGGTACAGTACAATATGATATTTCTAGTACTAATGATACGGGTATTACCAACATTACCGCTGATTTGACCAATGGCGTTACGATAGCTCAAGCTACGGTGAACAATAGTGCTAACCTGACAAACAACGCCAACGCCGCTATCAATGCGACGACTGTTACCAACGACGGCACAGTGACTAACGGCGGTACCATTACTGCTACGGATATTGTTAACAACGGTACAATTAGCGGTAAAGCTAGCAACTTAGTGGCTTCCAATGGAATTGCCAACACGGGCACGTTAGTATTTAACGCGGCCGGCGACCCCGGTACCAGCAACATTTCCGGCACAGGGGACGTGCAAGTAACCGCGGCTACCACGTTAAGCGGTACCAACACCTACACGGGCGGTACGCTCATTAACGGAGTGGCCTTAACCGTGGCAGGTCAAAACAACTTGAGTACCGGCGACGTAACGTTTACCAACAATGGTACCTTAGCAGTAACAGGGGCCGGTTCGTTGAGCAACGTCTTGAAAGGTCAGGCGGCTACGGATAGAATCACTGTAGACAACGCCAACGCCTTAACCTTGGCTACTGCCACCGGCGCAGCAGGAGATTTCTATAAAGACGGTGCAGGTACGATGACCTTTGGTATGGCCTCCAACGGCTACACAGGCAATACTCATGTAGCAGCCGGTACCTTAATCGGTAACACGGGCAATATCAATAACACGGTGTATGGTACAAGCGGTACAACGGTTGAATTTACCGACAATACAGACGCCGAGCTCAATGGTATTAACACGGCTGGCACGTTCTTAAAGAGCGGTACAGGTGTGTTCAATGTTCAAAACAATAGCTTCTCGGCGGACGTAGCCAACATTGATGCAGGTACGTTTGCGGTTAACCGCGCTATCACTGCAGATACATTAAACGTCAACAGCGGTGCCACCTTGCGCGGGAACGGTAACATTACCGGTACAGTCCATGTCAACAGCGGTGCGACGCTCGCTCCCGGTAACAGTATTGATACCTTAACGATTAGCGGGCCTTTAAACCTGGCTTCCGGTAGCACCACTGCTATTGAAATGAATGAAACCTCTAGCGATAAAATCGTCGTAACAGGTGCAACGAATATTGCCAGCGGTGCTAACCTAACGGTAGCTAATGAGGGTGGCCGCTTCTTTGAATGGAATTCGTTTGATATTCTGGAATCGGATGGCGGCGTAAACGGCACATTTAACTATGACGGTACCATTGCCAATTTTGATACCGATCGTATTGATGTGGCGTTAGAACAGAGTGGTTCTAAAGTAACTTTAACGGCCAAACGTAAAGCTACCAACTATGAGCAAACTCCTACGGTAGCTTTGTCGCGCAACGCCGGCCAAGCTGCCCATGCTGTAGATGCTGTTTCTACGGGCTTTGGCGGAGACATCGCCAACGCTTTGTTGCAGTTAGAAAAATTGGGCGGTTTGAACCCCGATGGTGTGACGCTTATTAACCCCAACGCCACATTGTCCTCTGCCTTGCTGGACTTGACCGGTGTGTTATATGCCAACAGCGCGTTAATCCCCTTATTTAACGCCAAAACATTGCAGGTATATGACCGCATTGCCCAACGCAGCGGAACTGAAAAGAAATGTGTAGATTGTGACAACAACTTGTGGGTACAATACTACAACCAACACGATAAAGTATTTTCTAGTAGCAACTCCCCGCGTTTCTACAATAATACGTCTGGCGCGTTAGTGGGTTATGATCGTTCGTTAGGCGACTTCCTGGTCGGTGCTTATGCCGGCTTTGGCAAGAACGATTTGCGCCAACGCGACGACAGCAAAATGGATGTGGAAGATACCACGTTCGGTTTGTATAGCGGATACACGTTGGGAGATTGGGCCTTCAGAGGGACCTTGTTTGCCGGTACACAAAACTACCATGGTAAACGTTATATTTCCTTCATGGACCGCAAAGCCGACGCGAAGTACAATGGTTCTAACGTCGGGTTGGACTTAGAAGCTTCTTATAACATCCCAGTGTTTAGCTGGATGAACGTGAAACCCTTTGCGGGGTGGTTGAATAGCTATGCACATCAACAGGCATTCACTGAAAAGGATGCTGGTGCGCTTAACTTACATGTCAACAGCCATGACCAATTCAACTCACAGGCCCGCTTGGGTGTTCGGGTAGACGGTCAAATTAAGAACAGACTGAGTTGGTATGGGTCTGTGGCTGTCAAGCAGTTCGTCGGCGGTGACTATGCAAAATTGCGCATGGACTTGGGCCTGCCCAATACCGATATGCACATCATCAGCGCACAACTGGGTAGAACATCCTTTGGCGGTCAAGTGGGTGCGAACTATGCGTTAACGAACAATTGGAGTGTGTTTGCCAATGTTGAAGGTAATATCAACAATAAAGCAGCCAATTGCTTCGGCAACGTGGGTGTAGCATATACTTGGTAAGGACCGTGTAAGTTCTTAACAGTGTTAGATTCTGTTTAGCGGTGGGGAAAAATATTCCCCACCGCTTTTTAACTTAATTTTTTGAGTGTTACAAGCGGTAATGTATTTAAGTGTTCGCGCGACTTCCTAGTCAATCCGGTCAGCATAAAAAGAGAATATTTACCGAAAAACTCAAAAATCCGCAAAAATTTGCGTGCTTGAAGTGGTGCGTCAAAAAATCCCCGTCGGGCAAAATGCCTAACGGGGATATATGCTATAAACTCAAAACTAAAATACGGAGTCGACACGTTCGGTCACAAGTCGCCTTACTGACGTGCGGCGCTCGCGACCCCGCCTCGCCATCCTCGCCTTTCACTTCGTTCAAACTCGGATATGGCTCCGGCTTTCGAATCTCGACGCAATACCAAGCAGTTGGTATTGCTCGATACTCCATAAAAATTAAAACCCCCGTAAAGGGGGTTCAAATTTTTACGGTGGTTGTAGTTTCCCTAGCACTATGCTGATTTTTCAAACAGGCAGTAAACAGGCAAAAAATGGCAATTTTTCTTTCCAAAGCGGCAATAAAGCGGCAAAAAATGGCAGTTTTTAATAAATTTGAAGCGGCGAGAAATTTTCCCTGTTTAGCAGGGTAAATACAGAGAAAAAACAATGAATTTCTTTTAAATTTTAAAGGTTTTCTGTGCTAATGCCCAATACAAATCTGTTTAATTCCCTAAAACTCGGAACAGGGAACAAGCAGGGAATTTATTTGTTTAATTTGTATTTCCTTGCTTTTTTGGAGGGATCTGCTACCACCACAAACCCCTGTCGTGCCCACTTTTGGAGTAATTGACGTGCAGTCCTGCCTGCAAAGTGGAATAGTTCTTCCACATCTTTTGACGTTATAAATTCGTTCTTCTCAAAGAGCACAAGTGCTTGTTTTTGGCGCGCATCTAGCGCGTTAATGGCTTTGCTTTGGTCCTTTTCGGTATTTTGTAACTGTAAATGTTTTTGCACACTTTGGAACGAATAGAGCATACCGGACACAAAGAATTCAATCCAACCCGTTATATCGGCCTCGGCCCGGCCCATGTAATAGTTATGAGAGGGCCCCACGGCTAGGGCGTTATAGTAATCTTGTAAACGCTGATAGTAGTATTCTTCCAAGTTATAAATACCCTTTAAGTCATATCCACCCTGGTGCAAAATAAGCGTAGTCAAAATACGGGCCGTTCTTCCGTTGCCATCATAATACGGGTGTATAGTTACAAATTGATAATGGGCAATAGCCGCCACAATGGGGATAGGCAGTGTATGGGTGCTTTCGTTAATCCACTCTATAAGCCCGGTCATCATGGGGCCTACATCTTTGGCTTCCGGCGGCATATATACAATCGTACCCGTTTTGGCATCTACTACCGAGTTTTGCTCTGTGCGGTACGCAGAAGGTGTATTCTTGCCAATAATGAGCCCATGTAAAGTTTGGATGTTCGTTTCAGTAACGGTATGCTTTTTAGCCAGTACAGCCACTTCATCTAAGGCCCGAAAATAGCCTTTGACTTCCTTTTCATCCCGTTCCCGGCCCTGAATGGCTTGCCCTTTTAATACCTCCCGGACTTCCCGCTCTGTTAAGCGGTTGCCCTCAATAACCGTGGAATAATGCGTAGTGACGATACGGGATGTTTCCTTAAGCCCGGCTAGTACGCGCGGTGTTAATGGCATATCCTTTACTTGCTCTTTGATTTGGTCTATTTTATAGAGCTTTTCAAGGATAGACTGCGTGATTTGATAGTTCGGATGAAATGTTATTGGCATATATATTGGCACTCCTATATGCCATTATTATGCCATTAAAAAGGTAGGAGTGTCAAGAAAGTACTTAAAATTTTTGCGACAATACGGTGTCGGTAGGGTTTGCTATTCTATAAAAGTAACAACAATTTTTATAGGAGGAGTTTATGGAATACATATTAACATTACTGGTTGCTGTTTTGATTGGACTTATTGGCATGCGCAAATGGCCTAAATGGGGTAATTATTATTGGAGTATCTTAGGGATTGGGGTAGTTTATCAGGTTGTTTTTGCCCCTTACCGGGTTTTTCGTGCCCTTTATGATTTAGGGAATTTGCTTTAGATAGTTTTCAAGTTGTTTATGCAAGGTTTGGGCTAGTTCGCGGGGGCCGATTATTTGAATATGCGGCAACCACCGCTGTATTTGCGGAAGGACTTGCATGAAATTAGCTGTCTTGCACAAAATAAGCAACGAACTGTCTTTTAGTTCTTTTTCAATTTTTTGATAGGGGAAAAATTCCACCTCTTTAAAATAGCCGGCGATAGATTTTGCTATTTTGAGTTTAATTTCTATATTTTGCTCACTGTCAAACCAAATATTGGGCGATTGGGCCAATTTGTCATCAATAGAAATAGGGGCAAAGGTTTGAGTATGTGTGCGTACTTGTTCAATACGCCCAAGTGAAAATTTCATAAAGGTACTCCAACTGTTTAGGGTAATTAAGTACCAAAATCCGTCAAACAAGGCTATTTTTAAGGGGCGTACTTGGCGGCTCCAGGCCCGTTTGGTTTGGGATTTATAATATACATCTATATATTGGTGTTTTAAAATGGCCTGTTCCAATTTTTCCAACATGGCGGGCGAAATGCTGTGCCACATGCGCGGCATTTTGATAAAGTAGATATCTTGCGGATTGGGCCGCACAAATTGCTCGCTCAGCCGCTTAAAACTGGCGTGCCAGTTGGGGCCCAAAGATTCGGCCAATTGCCCGGTAAGGGCTAAGAGTGCTTTATCCCGCGCGGAAAGCGGCATTTTACGTAAAGAAAAACCGTCCGCAAAGCCGTATCGCCCTGCACTAATTTCCGCTAATGGAAAACCGGCACGTTCTATTTCATGTAAATCACGTTGTAAAGTGCGCGCGGAAAAACCAAGCTCTTTGGCTTCCTGCGCAAGCGTAATGCGGCCTTTATCAAGCTTGTTCAGCAAATACAAAATACGGGTAAATTTGTGTAGCGTAGCGGCTTTAATCATAAGTCTATTATATCCTATTTCCTTTTTTGTGCCAATAATGTTACAATTTGCGTAAGGGAGTTATCCCTTGTGAATTTATGATTTATTTTAGGAAGTTTGGCTAGGGGCTAAGCAGAGCTGACGGACTTGTCCGTTGGCACTTTGGAATCCTCAAAATAATCGTTCTTGTCCGTTCCTATGGAACGGACAGGCGGCGGTTATGTGGGTTATTCCAAAGGCTCAAGTAACGCGCCGCTTTTATTTGTCCGTTGGATATAGGATAACAAAGTAGCGCGACAAGTGAGTTGTCGCACAGATTTGATAAGATATTTGTAAGTTGGAAGTGAAAAAAGGAGATAGTATGTCTGATACTCCAAAAATTGTTACAGAAATAGAGAAATGTAATAATAACCGAGGTATTTTGCAACAATTATGCAAGGTGTTGATTTTTATTCTTACCTTTTTAATAATCTTTGTAGGTATTGCAAAAGGTGAAAGTATGGAGGAAACAGTTCCTTCGCAGGAGATTTCTTCTAATATCATTGCCAATACGCAAACCGTGGAGAATATGCCTGTCGTTACTAGTCAAATAGAGCAAAATTTAGAACAAGATTTGCCGGAAAAAGAAAAACAAGTAAAATCCGGGGCTATAAAAAAACAATCTTTTTTGGAAAAAGGATTATCTCGCATCAAAGCTATCGTGCATAAGTTGGTGCCTTATAACAAAAGGACGGTCCCACTGGGCTTTTGGAAAGGCCTTTTTATGATGTGTTGTATAACATTAGTATTGTCTTTTAAAAATTTTGTTACTTTGTTTTTAATTGCAGTTTTATATTGGATGGGGTTGCTATATTTACCTGAATCCTGTGCTTGGTTTAAATCCTATTCTTGCTTATTTATATTATTTATAATTGCCACTATGGAAATTATTGCCTCAATAGTGACCTCTTCTATTAAAATTTTCATGAATAGCGTTGCTGAGAGGGATAAAGATTTTAAGTATAGCCAATTATTTCTAAGTTTGTTGTTTGTTATTCCTATAATGTTCTTTTTAGGTAACAAAATTATGAGTGAAACCTTCTTCCTAATTCGTTGGGGGATATGTATTTGTCTTATATGCTGCGTAATAAAAATTAGAGAAATTTTGAATTATTGGGCCGTTTTTAAATTGTTTATGGACATAGCCGTTTCCTGGTGGCTTGAGCCTCTTCTTTTATGTATATTTTTAGTAGCTAGTTGCCTTTGGTTGTCTGTAATTGGTTTTTTTGGATTTCTTGTGATTTTAGTTTCTCCTTTCATAAAGGACGGTTTGAAAGAGATTTTGAATAATTGACAAATAAGCGAAACGCTTGCATTAAGTAAACTGTAATTTTGGGAAAGCACAATGGTATGCTAATTCAAGAAGGAGAAGATATGAGCCAGGTAATTGCAGTAGGCAAAGAAATGTTGCGTATTAGTCCTAAAAATACTTGCCATATAGAGTATTCTTACAATGGCGGGCGCAGTTGGTTGGTGCGTTATTTAGGCACAACTGCCGGGCAGTTTAAGGATTTGCAAATTGTGGGTAATGAAATTATTGCCTTAACTAGCAAAGGCACGTTTTATTCCAAGACTCAGGGAAGAACGTGGCTGTTTAGGAGTAAATAAAATAGTAAGGAGAAATTATATGCCAATACCATTATTAATATGGGGTGTTGCAGGAGTAATCGCAGCGGTAGTTGCAATTAAAAAAGGATTTTTTAAGAAGAAGGTTTTTATTTATGGGATGAAAGCTACTGGAAAAACCACGTTTCATAAATATTGTACAACGGGAGAGATCATAAAAGAATATTTTCAGACAGGCACAGGTGAATTTGATAAAAAAACGATCCTGGATAAAACAAAAACGGGGTGGAAAAAGTGGATTAGCAGAAAATGGACTATTATTGACTCGGCTGGGCAAGATTATACAAATAGAGAACTGACTGAAATAAGGGACTACATTGAGGAGGCCGATATCGTATTGTATTTTTTCCGTGCGGATGAAATTGCCAATTTGACCGATAGAAAAAGAGTATTGAGAACTATCAAAGCCAATATCTTGCAATACAAGCAAGAATTGGGTGATAAGCTAATTTTGGTAGCCACTCATACAGATCTTATTCCTGGTTTTTCCAGAGATATGGCCTCCAGAGATTGGGAAAAAGAAATAGTTTTAAAAGATATTATTCGTTTATCTAGCAAACACCGTATTGAATATGTTTCATTAACCACCGAACAGATTAAAGCAAGTACTAAACATATTTTGGATTTGATAAAGGAGAAAAATTAAATGAGTGATATTATTATCTTTTCCCAATCACTTCAAAATGATGAAAAAGATGATTTGTGGTATAACGGACGTTATTATCAGGGACCTTTTTTAACCATTAGTTGGTCTAAAATTTCAGAACCCCTACGCAAAATGCGTTCTCTTCTGAAGAGAAGAATGACCATCAAGCACCAATCTGGCAAGTGTCGTTATTTCGCTTCGGGACGTTTAGGATGTTATTTTTGTGTTCCCTGCATAGAAAACGACAAGGACGGACGAACTTCTTTAGTAGAAATTATTTGTCCTAATGAGCAAAAAAAGCAGCTTGAGGGAATACTTAATAGTTTTTTGCAAGAGAGCCACCGGCATTTCTCTAAAGAGGTGTGGAATGTGATTAAAAAAGGTTTAAATACTCCTCGTTATGAAAAAGAACTCAATCATGCTATATTTTAAGGAATAAACGTATGGAACAGAACGTAAATAAATTACCAGAGAATCCGGCGGAACGCCAAATTATTGTAGTAGGAGATGATGTCTTTTTAAATCAAGCACGTGAGGACGAACAAGCATGGTTTGCAAAACGCCCTGAAGTGTGTATTATGAATGTGGATGATGATTGGGGAGGTAATTTGTTTGATAAACTGTCCCGTAAGGCGTTATTGGTTCCAGGAACGACACTAGTGCAAGACCCATATGAAACGGATCTCTATTTGCCGTTAAAAGAAGAAGAAATTTCTAATTCTTTGTTGGAAAGCGCCAAAAAAAGATACCGCGCTTTTGAAGAAGTGGTACGCAAATTGGGCGCTGTTTTTATGAAAATAGAAGAGGTACAGCAACGTAATTACCAAGGGCATGTATCGGCTAACGGAAATTATAAAGTGGTGGATGCCAATGTTAAATTTGATATCGCCCGGCAATTACAGGAAAGTATTGAGTCAAAATCTACCTTTAAAGGCGGAAAACCGGATGTGTCTGCTGCTTATGATATCCTTTTACGTTACAATTTAGCTGGAGACAGTGAATTAAAATCCCTGATAGAACTTAGGCGCGGAGATAATCCTATTATTACCAAAGAAGTGAAATGGAGGGTGTGTAACGAATTGTCTACTTCTTTAGAGTTAGGGGTGAAATTAGCTTTGCCCGGCATTTCTAAAGGGGGTAATTTAGCAGCCAATTTAAAAATAGCCAGTCAGTCTATGTTAACTTGGTGGGTAGAATTCCCTGCTAATTAAAGAGGATAAATATGATCACATCTACCGAAATTCAACAACATCAATCATCAATTTTTGACACGCAATTTGCCACTGCCTATCAAGCAAAGCAAATTGCCTGGTATCCGTGGGTGGGCGCGAAATATCCCAAATCCGCTTGCAAGGTGCTTGTCATCTTGGAATCTCACTATATTAACTGGGAACGTACCAATATAGAGGCACTGGCGCAGCCTGATTTTACGCGCCGCATTGTGACGGAGCAAATGGATGCAAACCGGTGGACAAGTTCGTCTTTTAATAATTTGTCTGCCTGTTTAAGCGGCAAAACTGTTATAAAAGGGCAAGTTAATTTGCTATGGGAAAATGCGGCACTTTATAACTTTGTCCAACGGCCTATGGATAACCCAGATGAACGACCCAACGAGCAGGATTTTCTCAACGGTTGGAAAACTTTTCCAACTGTGGCGGATATTTTAAGACCGGACGTTTGTATCTTTGCCGATTTTGCTATCCTTTCCCAAATGTCATTGCCCACAGGATTGCATGTTAGCAAGATTGAGTGGGAAAAGGACCGTATCAATGGGGCTTATCCCCGCTCTTGTTTTACAATTAAAACGCAAAATCATACCATGCAAGGCGCGGCAGTAAAACATCCGGGTAGTTTCTTTACCGTGGATCAATGGCGTGCTGTTTTACAACGTCAAGTACCGCAGGCTATTAAAACGTTATCCTTATAAATCCGTCAAGTTTTCAAAAACCGGGCGACATTAGAATTGTCGCCCGGTTGTGTTATTCTATACCTATGGAGGATATTAGTATGGATTTACACGAAGCACTTTGGCAACATAATTTTAAACGGATCAAAGAACTTGTAGAAAACGGTGTGGAGTTCAATACTGACGAAAGTTGGCCCCCGCTTTTGATCGCGGCATTTGAGGAAGACGTCCAGATGGTGAAGTACCTACTCAATCATGGTGTAAAACCCACAGGAAGTATCTTAGGTGAGTGCATCTATTGGGGGGTAAAACCACACATTTTCAAACGCTTGCTTAAGGCAGGAATAGACCCGAATATTCAAGAAGGGAGAATAACTCCTTTACTTGTCAATGCGGCGCGCTTTGGAAGGCACCGTATTGTATCACGTCTGTTGGAAGCCGGAGCCGACCCAAACTTGCCGGAAGATGGAGGTACAACTGCCCTCATGATGGCATCCTATTACGCGCATATCAATATATTGGAAAAATTAGCGGCATACGGGGCGGACATCAATCGACGAGATGATAATGGAGAAAATGCGCTATTTTATGCCGTGGCCTGGGCGGCTCCTTTATCGGTGTTTAAGTGGCTGGTGGAACACGGTATAGATCTAAATGTACGCACGAAAAAAGAAGGGTATTCCATTTTGCAATGGTTGCGCGGGCCGGATGACCCAAATTATAATCCTAATAACGAAGTAGACAAATATTTAGTTTCTTGTGGGGCCAAGTTATAAATAATAAATTCCCGGTATGTACCGGGGGATATTATTTGCTAGGTGGTGTTGGCGTGTAAACCGGGATATGATATATATCAGCCAAATTATCTAATTGATCAACCAGTTCATTATATACTTCTTCATATTTACTCATAATTAGCAAAATGTGTTGTTTCCACATACGTAAATGGGATATGGTTGTATCCGGGCCATTAGGAGCTATCAAATTAGAACAGACCGAAATAAAATGTTTGGATTCATATAAGTGTAAATCCTCTTGAATTTCTTTTAATTTTTGGGGTAAATCCGGTTTTTTTACTTTGGATAAAGATTCTCGCAAATATTCCAAACTCTTTTGGATACTGTTTTCCATTTTACTTTCAAACTGCACTCCCGTCCATGTGGCAAAACATTCCTCTAAATCGTCGGTTGAGTTAATCATGTCATCTACTTCATCAAAAAATCGGTGGTGCACGTTATCCATAAAATCTTTGTCAATGAAAACAGGTTCTTTTGGTAGTAATTTTTGCAGCTTTTGTAGGGTGTTTTTCATGGATTTATTTACTAAGTCATCCTTGCTTTTCAGCACGATTTTTGCATCTTGTTTTACGTGGGTTAAATGCCCGGAATAATATCCCGCCATGGCTCGTAAATAATGGGCTACATCATTTAGAGGATGTACATGTAAACTACTTTGGGCATCCTGGTAGGCGGCTTCGTAGGCTCCTTTATCTAAACGAATCAACCCGCGCATTAAATAGCACAAACTGCGTTCGCTGGGCATTAAGAGATAGTCATAATGTAATGCTTGGGTAAAAGAAAAGGTTTCTGGTTTGTTTTGGAAGGACGCAACTCCTTGCGTAAAATACAAATACGCCCGGTGGCGGTTGTCTAACTCTTTCTTATGCGTTTGGGCATAAGCTAAGCATTTATTTGCCTGTGTGAATTTTTCTTGAGCTAAATAATAAGTGGCTTTTTGCAAATTTAAAAAAGCATCTGTAGCTCCCAGTTTTTTCATTTCTTTTAAGAGTGCCTTGGCGGACTCAAATTGTTCCAGCAGCAAGAAACTGTCAAAGGCCTGTTCTAAAGCATCTAGGGACGGTTGGCGTTTATATTCGGTCAGTGCCAGGGCAAGAGCCTCTTTATCTTGGTCGTTATTGCTAAACCAGCGAGCCTGTTGTAAGAGTGGGGAAAAGTTTTGCAACCAAGACGGTGTAGGTTGCGGAATAGCAATTTGCGGTAATTTGGACGTATTGTTTGATTTTTTCATAGTTTTCTCCTTTTTTGTGTTACATATAGCATAACACGAGATGGCGACAGATGTGGTGTCGGGATATTTTTGCTTGACTTTTGGGCCTAGAAGAAGCGTGAATGTGTGTAGGAGAGAAATATGACCGATTACACACAATTAACCGCACGGGAATTACGCCTAAAATGGGCCGAAATCATAGGCCGGCCCATACCGCCAATCGGGCGTAGTTTAATTATCAAATACTTGTTATGGTATGAACAGGCCAAGCGTGAGAAACTTTCTCCACTTGGCTTTTTCTATGAAGTGAAACAAGCCGCCAAAAACGCTGATTCTCATCCAAAAGCCACATTAGAAGTGGGCTCTAAAATGGTCCGTTCCTACCAAGGTACTAAATATGAAGTAGAGATTATTCCCCAAGGGTATTTGTATAGGAACAAAACTTATAAAAGTCTTTCCGGTGTAGCCAAGGCCATAACAGGTAAGAGTTGGAACGGAAATGTTTTCTTTGGAGTGAAAAAATGAGTGATAAGAAAATACGTTGCGCTATCTATACCCGCAAATCAACAGAAGAAGGATTAGAGCAGGAGTTTAACAGCTTACAAGCCCAGCGGGAAGCATGTGAGGCCTATATTAAAAGTCAAAAGCACGAACATTGGACGTTATTACTTACGGAGTATGATGACGGTGGATATTCTGGTGGCAATATGGAACGCCCGGCTTTAAAACGCCTACTCCAAGATGTACAAAACGGACTTATAGATATTATTGTAGTATACAAGATAGACCGCTTAACACGCAGTTTAATGGATTTTAGCAAGATTGTAGAAGTGTTAGACAAACATAATGCTTCTTTCGTATCTATAACACAGCATTTCAATACCACTACCAGTATGGGCCGCTTAACGCTAAATATGTTGCTCTCATTTGCTCAATTTGAGCGGGAAGTCACCGGAGAGCGTATTCGGGATAAAATCAGCGCCAGTAAAAAGAAAGGTATGTGGATGGGTGGTAAACCGCCATTAGGATATTACCGCAAGGATAAGAAGATATATCCGGATGAAGAAAAATCAGCCCTAGTACGCTCTATTTTTGAAAAGTATACGGAACTCAAAAGCACCACGCTTCTAAAAGATTGGCTTGTGGAGCAAGGGCATAATATATCCGTAGGGAACTTAAACTGTATCTTGCGTAATAAAGCCTATATTGGCCTAGTAGGTCATAAGGGCACTTGGTATCAGGGGGAACACCAAGGAATAATCCCAACAGAACTATTTGAACAGGTAGAAACCGTAATGGCGGATAACCGTATCAACCGCCAACATTATGACCCAAGCAAGAGTCTCTTAGCCGGTAAGTTGTATGATGATAAAGATAATGCTATGAGCCCCAGCTGGAGCACAGGGAGCGGCGGTAAGAAATACCGCTATTATGTAAGCCAAGCACTTATCCGCAAAGAGCCGGGCAAAGTGGGGAAAGTCAGTAAGGTTTCACTCCCCAAGTTAGAGCAATTTATAGATAATTGGTTTAGTGTGTTTTTGAAAGATAAAAGCAAAATATATCCGTATGTCCAACAATTTAGTGTAAACAAGCAAAAGGAAATTATTAAACGGTTATCAGCATATCCGATAACGCGAGATATGGAGAAATCACTTATTAAACGTGTTAAATTGCACCCCAATAAGATAGAAATTGCCCTACACGCGGAGCAAGTTATAGAGTTATTAAATGTCATTTATGAGAATAGAGAAATGAACATGCTTAAACCTGAGAAACTAAAAAATGAAACCACTTATACGGAAACGTATCGTATAGGAACAGTAGCCAATGGGGCCAAGGTTATTGTGGGGCAATTCATCCAATCCACAAAACAGTCCAATAAAGAACTGATCAAAATCTTAAATCAAGCATACGCGTGGCACCAAGATATATTAGATGGAAAAACTACTCAAGAAATAACTAATAGAGAAAAGGTATGCGTGCAGTATGTGCGCCGGATCCTCAATTTGAGTTTTTTATCACCAAAAATCGTACGCTCTATCCTAAACGGCACGCAACCTGTCGATTGTACGCTCAAAAAATTGCTCTCTATTCGCACACCGGATTGGCACGAGCAAGAACAAATCCTTGGAGAATAACCCATAAGAGAACGACCTTCTGTAAGGTTATGCTAACAATTATTTTTTGATAGATAAATATTTATTGAGATACTCTTCTATTTGTAGGTACCGCAACACAGAAGAGTTGCTCAAATCATGGGTCTGCTTTAGAGCTTCTTTTCGTAAATCCTGAATAGCAGCATAATATCGTTCATTAATAACGAGTTCCAAGTCAATGCCTGACTTTTTCAGGACTTCTTTGGCACTTAAGACAGATTTCAGAGCATCATATTTTGCGCCTTCTTTGGAAGATTTAACAATGGGACTCCAAAGCATATAATGCTTGGTAAAATTGTCAAAATGCTGTTGAATATATTCTTGGTCTTTTGTAAATTTGTGAATAAAACGGTTTTCTGTATCGGGACGGCGTTTTTGTGGATCCACATACTGCAATCCATGAATATGGGCGGCGACTTCACAAACATAGATTTCTTTATTGATGATGTTCAACCCAATTACATCGATTTCAGTTTGATGAGGTCCTTTGACATTGTATTCTACAAATTCACATTTTTTGATATGTCGTAGCCATTCGCCGGTTATTTCTTCCGCAATATTATGCATACAATTTTCTCTCTTGAAAATTTTTTATATTGTAGCAATTTTTCCAAATCTATATGCAGTGAACGACTTCCTACCTACCCTTGTCAGCATAAAGTTAAAAACTCTGTCGAATCTTGCCTAAACCACCCAAAATTTGCATGCTATCAGTTGTTCACAAAAAAATCCCCGTCGGGCAAAGTGCCAAACGAGGATTTATGCTATAAACTTAAAACTAAAATACGGAGTCGACGAGATTCGAACTCGCGGTCTCTGCCTTGACAGGGCAGCGTGTTAACCAGGCTACACCACGACTCCTTAACTTCCTATATATTGTATCTTATTTTTGGGGACGCGTCAATTTTTTGTTTCAATTCGTGCGTTTACTCGTCAAACGGGCCCCATAAAATTTGTTCCAATTCCAACTCCACGCCAAATTGGGCATGCACTTTTTGGCGCACTTGGTCCATCAGCGTTTTAATATCCTCGGGCGTGGCGTGATTGAAATTGACGATAAATCCGGCGTGCTTCTCAGACACTTTGGCCCCGCCTACGCTTAGGCCCCGTAATCCCGCTACGTCTATCAGGCGCGAGGCATAATCCCCCACCGGGCGTTTAAATACACTGCCCGCGGAGGGGAATTCCAGGGGTTGTTTGGTTACGCGGCTGTGTTGCACTTGGCTGCGCGACGCCAGTAAATCTTTGGAATTGCCCGGGGTTAATTTAAAACCGGCTGATAAAATAATGCACGGCGGTAGGCCCTCTACGTTGCGGTAGGAAAATTTAACATCACTCTTTAGTAAAGTGGCCGGGCGGCCTTCCAAATCAATAATGTCAAAATACTCCAAACAATCGGCGGTTTCCTGCCCGTATGCGCCCGCGTTCATATACACGGCGCCGCCTACGCTACCGGGGATGCCGGAAAGTTTTTCCATGCCGGCTAGGCCCGCATTGCACGCCAGCTGGGCTACTTTGTCTAGGGCCGCCCCGGCTTGGGCGGAAATAGTATCCCCCTCTACCACAATGCGGTTCATTTTTTTAGTGGAACACGTAATGCCGCCCACACCGCGACTACTGACTAAAATGTTAGAGCCAAACCCCACCACACGCAAGGGGATATTCTCCGTGCGGGCCAGTTTAAGCACAAACTCCCATTGCTCGGGAGACTGGGGATACACATATACTTCCGCCGGGCCGCCGGTGCGATAGGTGGTGTGCAAATGCATCGGCTCGTTAAATAAACAGTTTTCGCCGAAGAACTCTTTAAGCGTGTCTTTGTAACTCATTAAAAGCGAAGCCCTACGCCGCCAGTAAAACCGTGGCTGTCTTTGGTAATGGTGTAAGCAACAAAACCGGTAAGTAGCGGAAACGGATTTACATTTAAACCCACCATGCCGCGCACAGTGCCGTTGGAGGCGGATTCGTTATGGTCATAGCCGCGGGTTTTAATTTTGCCGTAGTCATACCCTACGCCAATATAAGGCGTAAACATAAGGACGGAAGTAGAGGCAATGGCAGTGGCGGAGTAATGGTCGTGATGGTACCAATCGGTGCGGCCGTTGTCATAAAATGCCCCAAAGGATAAATTTAACAGTTCCAGTGCGGACATTTGATACGTTAAACCACCCCCTAACGAGCGGTAACCGTTCACATCCGTGCCGCGGGCTACTACCCCCACACCCAGGTAGGGGATTTTAGTTTCGGCCACTAAAAAGGGAAGCACGGTGTAGCTATTGGAAGAAATGTTGTTGGAAGAAGAGGGTTTAAATACGCTTAGGCTGGCCCCTAAATTAACGCCGGGGAAAGTTTTGGGGTGGCCCGTGTTAAAATCCACCATACCGACCAGGCCGTTCAAATCGCGGTTATACGCTTTTAAGTTGGATTTACCGGGAACATAGTGGTTGTGAAAATCGTCACCTATATTAGAGGCAAAAGCCCCCAACGTGGTAGTTAGTAAAACAGCCAGTAAAAAAAATAGTTTCTTCATACGGTCTCCGTTTGCAAAAGGTTTTCAATATATAATATGATAGAAAAAGAGGGGAAGTTTTAGCAACCCCGTCACTTTAGAAAGAGAGGATTTTGATATGATTAGCCCGTTAGCCGGCACCTTAACCCAACAACGCATTGACGTAAAAAAACTACGCGAAGAATTTTTTAACCCTACTAAAGCGCCTGTGGCGGTCAAATTTGGCACATCCGGCCACCGCGGCCAATTAGGGGCGGGGTTTTGTGCCTTGCACGCCAAAGCTATTGCCCAAGCTGTGGCCCGTATCCACCAAGAAAACCATATTACCGGCCCTGTGCTAGTGGGGGGAGATACGCGCCTAATGTCCCGCGCGACGGCGGAAATTTGCGCCCAGGTGCTAGCCGCCAACGGTATTACGGTGGTGCTACCGGATATCCCGGTACCTACGCCGGTGTTTTCGTTTGAGATTTTAAGCGGGCGTGTGTGCGCGTGTTTAAATGGAACAGCTAGCCACAATCCGCCGCAAGATATGGGACTCAAATACAACCCGTCTCACGGTGGCCCGGCCGATAGTAATTTGACGGGACAAATTGAAAAATATGCCAACGAATATATGAAAAACCCGGCCCACATTAAAATGATGACGCTAGACGAAGCACGTGCCCACGGCCTTGTGAAAAATGCCGATATTATTACCCCGTACGTGGACGCACTGGCCAAATATATTGATTTTGAAAGAATTGCCAACAGCCCGTTAAAATTTGCCGTGCACCCGTTAGGCGGGGCGAGCTTAGCGTTTTATCAGGCAATTATTGAGAAATACGGGCTCAAAAATGTGAAAATTGTAAGCACCGAGCAAGACCCCACGTTTTATTTTATCCCCATTGACCACGACGGCAAAATCCGCATGGATCCGTCCTCTAAATACCCCATGTCCCCTTTAATTAAATATGTGCAAAGCGGGGATTATGACTTTGCCGGTGCCAGTGACCCGGATTCCGACCGGTTTGGTTGTGCTACGCCTAAAGGCGGCTTAATTTCGCCCAACCACGCGCTATGCGTAATGGCCGATTATTTAGTGCGCCACCAAAAAATTAAAGGGGCTACCGCTATTGGCCGCACCTTGGGAACTACTGCCCTATTAGACCGTATTGCCGCGGGCTATGAGCTGGGTTTAGACGAAGTGAACGTAGGTTTTAAGTATTTTGTGCCTGGGCTACGCGCAGGGAAATACGTGCTAGCCGGAGAAGAAAGCGCCGGGATGTCGGTCAGCGGGTGGACGACGGAAAAAGACGGGATGTTTGCCGTGTGCCTGTTAATGGAAATTGCCGCCACCGAGGGAGATATTGCCGCGCTATATGATAAACTAGCCGCCACGCACGGTACCCCTTATTATACGCGCGTGGATATCCCTACCGACGACGCCACCAAAGCGCGCGTCAAAGCAATGAAAGCCGCGGACTTTGCCAACGTGAAAGAACTGGCTGGCGAAAACGTACAACGCGTGCGCGACACGGACGGCATCAAAATCTATTTAGAAAAATCCTGGTGTTTGGTACGTCCGTCCGGCACGGAAAACATCTTAAAAGTATATGCCGAAACATTTGTGAGTGAGGCGCATTTGCAAGAGCTTATCACAGCCGCCCAAGAAATCTTAAAATAAAAATTCTAAGTACGTGTAAAAACCCCCGGCTACGTAAGTAAGCCGGGGAGTTTGTTATATAGCTATCTTGCTATTCTTCCTCATACAGTTCCAACGTTACACCGTAGGTGGCACAGGTTGTTTTGGCAGTCGCCACAGCAGGATATTTTCTATCTTGCAACCACTGGCAAAAGGCTTGTGGGTTTCTGTTTTTATCCATATGCGCTAATTTGGAAATATACCACGGTTTCCATGGATGCTGGGTAAGTACCAGAACTCCCTTTCCTAAAATGCTGTCAGCGCCTAGGTCATGTCCATCCTTGTCGTAACCCGTATACACATAAATACTGCAATAATCAGAACCGCAAAAAAGCTCCACAGCTCCCACGTCTGTAAAACAACTGTGGTCAAAATTGCAGTTTCCCGGCAAGTCAAAATCTGCTCCGCCTATTCCTCCTGTGCCTAGTAAAGCTCCCCATTCGTCCGGGTAACCATTTGCCAATACATATGAAGACGCAATTTTTTTCGCCGAATTCACACTAACATCTAGCTGGGCTAACCTACTTTTATATACCGCTTTTTGATACTGTGGCAGTGCCACGGCGGCTAAGATGCCGATAATTAAGACTACCACTAACAACTCTATGAGGGTAAACCCTTGGGTCGTTAACTTCCCCACTTGTGGGGGAAGTGCCCTGTAAGGGCGATGGGGGGTTGTCCATAAAGTATTCCTATTTAATAACCCCCTTTTTGTCGGCAAGCCGACGTTTTCCCCACAAGGGGGACAATTAACAGCATTTCTTTTTTTCATACACGTTCTCCTTATACTTGTCAGGCTAACACCCAACCTATAATTTCAATTTCTTCTGTCTTGGAGAACGCATGCAAAAACGGCTATTGTGTGGGCCTCCGCTAAGATAGTCCAAACATAACAGCCGTAGTTTCCCGCGCAAGCGGGAAACACTCGGCACAACAGGATGTACGGTCCCGTTGTGCCTATTATCGGCTATTTTTGACTTAGCGGAGTGCCTTTCGGCACATCCCGTATTCTTCATACGGCTCAAAAACAGATCTCAAATTGTACCTTTAGTATAACAAAAAAACACGCGTATTACAACGCGTGTTTAGCAAGGGGAAATAAAACTACGCGCGGCGGTCCAGCATGTAAAAACTGCCCTTTTCGTGCTGTTTAGCCAGGCATTTAAGTTCACTGCCAATGTTGCTAACCTGCGCAAACGAAGTGAGCGGTTTTTTAGTATTATGCACCACGCCAATGCCCATAGCCAGGAAAGGGAATTTTTCCACTTCGCCTTTGCGGTTGGTGGAGACCATATACCCTTGTGCTTGGTCTTCCGGCGAGTAAAACGTAGGGGCTATTTTGTCTATTTGGGCGGCAATTTCCTTAGCAATACCTTCGGCCTTGTCAAACGAGGACACGACAATAAAATCGTCCCCGCCAATGTGGCCGACAAAAGAGTTGGGGTCCTGCTTGGCGGCGGCTACAATGGTGTCAGCCGTGGCTTTTAGCACACGGTCCCCGGCCTCAAAGCCGTATTTGTCGTTAAAAGACTTAAAATTATTCAGGTCGCAATATAGTACGGCAAAGGGCTTGCCGGTGGCAATTTCGCGCTCAATGCGCGCCTGGATAGAGGGGTTGCCGGGCAAATGTGTCAGCGGGTTGGAGTCCATTTTTTGTTGACTGCGCTTTAAAAGCAGTTTGACGCGCGCTACAATTTCGTCCTCGTCCGCGGGTTTGGTTAAATAGTCGTCAATATCCAGGCCCAGGCCCTCCAGCTTGGTGGATTTGTCCGTAACGGCGGTAAAAATAATAATAGGGGTGTGTAAATACCCGGTGCGGCTGCGGATTTCTTTGACCACTTCAAAGCCCGTTTTTTTAGGCATTTCGTAGTCCAAAATTAAGAGGTCCGGGTTTTCTTTATAGGTTTTATCCACGGCTTCTTGGCCGTCCTGCGCTTGCACTACGGTAAAACCGGCATTGGTTAAAATTTCGGTTACTAAAAAACGGATCGCGTGCGAGTCATCTGCCAAGAGAATTTTTTCCATACTCATATTAAAGGAAATAATTTTGTATTGTGCAAGCCCTACGGTTTATAAATAAACGAGAGGAGCAAATTTTTTTGGTGGTCTCTACGCCAAGAAAAAAAGTGCTCCGCGTCCCCGCACGTGCAGTAGAGGGGGGCTTGGATGCGCTCCCCGCACACGCCCGCTTGGGTGAGTTGGCGTTTAATTTCAGCCGTGAGGTCCACGTGAATTTTGCCGTTACTGTGCTGTACGCACGCGGCGGGGAATTGGGCGGCTACGTCCTCTTGCACTTCAAAACAACAGGCCTGGATGTGCGGCCCCAGCCAAGCGTTTAGGCGGGCGTGCGCAGAGGCCTGTAGTAAAGCGCGGGCCGTTTTACCGGGCAAACCTTGCACTATGCCGCGCCACCCGCAGTGCGCTAACGCGAGGTGTGTGGCGGTGTCGTCCCACAAAAACAGGGGGACACAATCGGCCGTCACAATGGCGGCTCCCCAACCGGCAGGAACGGGGCAAAGTAGCCACGCGTCAGCATCTAAAAGAGGAGCTCTCAAAAGGGATTGTGCTTCCTTGGCGGAAGAAACAGAAACGAGGGTATCACTATGGGTTTGATGAAAATGGAGCATACGGGCCGGGTTTATCCCCAGTTCTTTAAAAGCACTTTCCTGGTTTGAAATCTCGCGCATATTGCCGCTATGGCGCGTAAGCGTTCCCCCGATTAGTCCGGCGCGTAGCAGGCGGTTATCGGTAAAAATTTTCATACTTTTTTAAGGGTGGCGCGCACGGTTTTTTGGCCCAATAGTTTTTGGGCGGCGCGGGTGAATTTGTCGGGCGCGTCGCTGGCGTAGAGCTTTACGCTGCCGCGGGCGGTGGCCGCCAAGTGATGTTCTTTTAAGAAGGCGGCTACGGTGGCGGCTAAAGTATCGGCCGAGTCCACCAATTGCACGCGTGGGCCCATGGTTTGGGCAATAACGTCTTTTAAAATGGGGTAATGGGTACAGCCTAAAATAACGGTATCCGCGCCGGACTCACGCACGGGTGTTAGGTAATCTTGCGCAATGAGTTGGGTGGCCGGATGCTGGGCATATCCCTCTTCGGCCAGTGGCACAAACAGCGGGCAGGCCTGTTGAAATACACGTGCGTTTTTGCAGCGTTTTTGAATTGCTTTTACGTAAGCTTGGCTTTCCACGGTGCCCTGTGTGCCGAGCACGGCAATTTTGTGGTTGCGGGTAGCGGCAATAGCCGCCTGTGCGCCCGGCTCAATCACGCCTAACACGGGGACCGTAAGTTGTTTGCGTAGCGTTCCTAACGCTTGGGCGGAGGCCGTGTTGCACGCCACCACAATGAGTTTGACCCCTTGGGACTGTAAAAACCGGGCTACCTGCAAAGAAAGTTGGGTAACGGCTTTTTTGGATTTACCGCCGTAAGGGACATTGGCCGTATCGCCAAAGTAAATCAGTTTTTCGTGCGGCAAGGCGCGGCGCAGGGCCCGCAAAATGGTCAGCCCGCCCACCCCCGAATCAAACACGCCAATGGGTTTTTGTTTCATACTCTTATTATAGTAATTTGTAAAAGCGCGAACAAAGCCCTTTTTATGTGCTACAATACATAGTATGAGAAAGCACCTATTTTTGTTGTTTTTATTGTTTTGTCTTACCCCGTTTGGCTTGGCGCAAAAGGCGGCCCAGCCGGCCCCGCTACTGGTGGGGGGGAGTTTTTCGGCCCAGGCCAATAATCCGGCCCAAACGCGTGCATTTAACCAAGAAGCGCGCGACGCCGAAGTGGCTAACTTGCGTACCCAACTGCGTAACGGCCAATATCACGAGGCGATTAAACGCATCAATACCTTAACGGCCAATAATTTTATGGATGACCGTTTCTATTTGCTCTTGGCGATTGCTTACGACGGCCTAAAACAATATGATGACGTCATTTACTCTGCCGGGCAAGCCATTGCCGTAGCCCCGCAAGATGCGCGCGCTTATGTACTGCGTGCCGGGGCGTATATGCAACACAAAAATTACGAACGCGCCCGCTTAGATGTAGAGGCCGCACTCAAGTTAAATCCCTCTTCACGCTTAGCACAAAACATCAAGCAGGAATTGGACGGTCAACAGGCCAAAGCGGCCCCCGCCAAAAAACCGGGGAAGGGTCTACCGCGGTGGGTCATTATTTATGTGGGTGTAATTTTGCTAGGGTTAGGATTATTTGTATATTTGCGCTACGAGGATTTATTCCGCACCCCCAAAAAAGCGCATTCGCGCAAAGAGGCCGAAATTAAAGACCAGTACGATTTTATCCGCCAAATTGGCGAGGGTGGTATGGGCAAAGTGTACGAAGCGTACGACAAAGCCCTCAAACGCAAAGTAGCCATTAAACGCGTGCGCCCGGAATTGGTGCGCAGTGCGTATGTGCGCGAGCAATTTTTGTCCGAGGCGCGCATGGTGGCTCTGTTGCGCCACCCGTATATTGTGGAAATTTACACCGTCATTGAAACGGAAAATTCCCTCTACCTGGTGTTTGAATATGTGGACGGACAGACGTTGGAAACCCGGTTGGATATTGACGGGCGGTTGCCGTTCTCGGTTGTCAAAGCGATTTTTAAAAACGTGTGCGAAGCGTTGGAATATGCCCACGCGCAAGATATTGTACACTGTGACTTGAAACCCGGCAACATTATGATTTTGGAAAATAACAAAGCCAAGGTCATGGATTTTGGGGTAGCCAAAAAAATTGACAACCAAACCGGTGCCCGCACGGTAGCCGGAACGCCTGCCTATATGGCGCCGGAGCAACAGCGCGGATTTATGCGCAAACAGTCGGACGTGTACTCCCTGGCACTTTGCTTGTACGAGGCCTTAGTGGGCCAAGTACCGTGGACCGTGAAAGGATTTGATATTGCAAACAAAAAAATTGTGCCGGCGTCTAAATTAGCGCCGCATATCCCGGTAGCGGTGGATGCTTTGCTTACGGACGCTTTGAAGGAAGACCCGCAAGAGCGTATCCAATCGGTCAAAGAGTTTTGGGCCCGGCTTAGTGCCATTGAGCCGGAACAAGACGACAACCCGGAAAAAACACATTATTAAGTCTTTTCATGTAATTTCCCGGTGATGTTTTATTTTAACGGTAGGGGTTCAAATACTTATCGTATTTGAACCCCTACTCGTTTTTTGGGCAACTATTTGCCACATTTGGCCGTATTTGTGGTCCCTTGCCCTTGACGTACCTATTAGTACGCCTATACGGGCAACTTGCCCCGCAAATACGGCTCAAATCTGACAAATCAGCCTACTATCAATTTTACCCGGTGATGGAACGAACAACATTTTATATACTCGCGCCTAGGAACTGTGATGCAATTGCTACTGTATCAATATAATTATTCATACCAATACCAAGTATATCCCTCAGCAACATTCCCTTCTGTATTTGTTTCCATTTTACAGACTTGATTTGGTAAATCTGTTATGTCTGTAGTGCGAGCAACACAGGTGCGTTTACTAGCATCAGTTTCTAAATGTTGGTAATTTTGTTTGTACTGCATTTTGATTAAATCGTTTGTGCATTTAATCATTCGGGGATCGTTCAAATCACAGCGCCCCCATTTATAATAACGAAACTTCTTCTTTGCTACTAATACTTCATCTTCCTCTCCTTCGTATTCATGGTTAGTATCTTCGGCCGGCATAGAAATATCCAGCTCTTCAAAGTCCGTGGCATACTGCCCATTTGCTAAATAATATACTTCTTGCGCTTGTGCGATGCTAGCAACAAGGTTTTTAAGAGTGGCATAGCGGCTTTTGATGACGGCTTTTTGATATTGAGGCACTGCTACGGCCGCCAAAATGCCGATAATTAAGACGACTACCAAGAGCTCAATAAGTGTGAATCCTCTCATGCCGTCACCCTGAACTTGTTTCAGGGTCTTGTTGTTATCATAACGACTAGATGCTGAAACGAGTTCAGCATGACGACTGAGCGTAAAACCCCGCCGGGTGTTTGTGTGTTTCATAAGTTTTCCTCACGTTGATTTAATTTCAATTTTTCCCGCTGATGAAACCCAATGAAAACGGCTGATACACTTGAGTTCAGTAAGTTACTCTACACATAACAGCCGTAGTTTGCCATATAAAATGGCAAACATTTGGTACAACACATCCGGTTTGCAATTCCATTTGCGTTGTACCCTAGTTTGGCTGCCTTTGAACTTACTGAAACTTTAGCAGAGCTAAAGTAACCCGTTTCTGCAACGGTTCCAAAAACAGATAAAAATTGTATCTATAGTATAATAAAAAAGGCTGGTCTTTGCCAGCCTTTTTCGGTAAAGTACTTACTTATTTTAAGGCGGTTTTGGCCGCGTCAAACAATACTTCTAACGTGCGGTGGGTGGCACGCTCGCCAAAGTGGGTTTCCCACTTGTACTCATAGAGTTTGTCGCTAATGCCGTAACACGCCGCGCCGCGCACTTTGCGCTTTTGGCAGACGGCGTAAAAGGCCGCCGTTTCCATTTCCACCGTCAGGACGTCCTTGGTTTGATAGTGTTTAACTTCGGCCTTGGTCTCGCGGAAAATAGCATCCGTGGTCCAGTCGCTCCCGATATGGAAATTTTGCTTGCCCGCCTTGAGTGCGCTAGCCAATTTGGCAAACAAGGTTTTATTTGGCTTAACGGTTTCGGTCGTTACGTAGCAAGGGGAGGTCCCGTCGTCGCATAATGCCTCACTGCATAAGCACAAGTCGCCGGGTTGTAATTCCTCTTGTAAACTGCCCGCCAGGCCGATAAACACAAATTCTTTTACCCCTAGGGCAATTAACACCTCTAGTTTCGTCGCCATAGCCGGGGCCCCGTAGCCAAAGTTGGTTACGTAGCAAATGTCGGTATTTTCCAGCACATAAATATCCATTTCGCACGTGTATTTTTTCCATTTATTGTGCGAAGTAACATATTTCGTGAGCGAAGAAATGGGGCAGATAATTGCTTTTTTAGGCAATGTAAGACCGGCGGCTACGCGCTTGGCGTAATCAGCAACGTTAGAAATGCCCGGCAAAGCTGGTTTTTTATTTTTTGGGAATAAGATCTTCATATTTTTGTAAAATTTATATACATATTTTATCAAAAAGGAACGAATGATGGCGTGGTTTACAGAACT
>CACWMG010000004.1:0-26670 GCA_902761975.1 Candidatus Avelusimicrobium pecoris
AAGGGATACCTCCCCCCGTATAGAACACGTGAAAAGTGTACCAAAAAAAAAAAACAAGTCAAGTAGAGGTATTTTAAACAACACTGCCAACAAGGAAACAGCAAAATCTTTCTCAACAGCATCTAAATTCTACGGCTTCCTCTCTCTAATAATCGCTGTTTCTTGTTACATGGGTAATCCCAAAATACTATAATATAGGTGTCCTTTTGGCTTTCAACCTTAAGTACAAACTTACAACTTGTGAGGTTTTGATGGAAAAAGAGACTGTACTAGTCGGCCTATCGGGCGGGGTGGACTCCGCCGCTACGGCCGTTATCTTAAAAGAACAAGGCTACCACGTCATTGGGGCCACTATGCTCATTTGGGACCCGTCCTTACCCGTTCCCAAAGGGGAACACCAAAAAAACGCGTGCCTAGCCCCGGAAAAAGAAGACCTGAGCGAAGTAGAGGCCATTGCCCATAAATTAGGTATTGAATTTTTAACGGTGGATTGCCGCAACGAATACCGCACCACCGTATTGGACAATTTCCGCCTGGAATATGCGTGTGGGCGCACGCCTAACCCGTGCGTACTGTGCAACAGCTTAATTAAATTTGGCGTACTGCCCAGTGCGGCCGCCCGGCAAGGCGTAAAATTTGATAAATTTGCCACCGGCCACTACGCGCGCGTAGAAAAAGACCCCAACACGGGCAAATATCTTCTTAAAAAGGCGGTGGATTTATCGCGCGACCAAAGCTATTTTTTGCACCGCTTAAAACAAGAGCAACTGGCCCGTGTGTTATTCCCGTTAGGGGACCAACACAAGCCGCAAATCCGCGAGAAAGCCCGCCAAGCCGGGCTAAAAGTGGCCGATAAAGAAGACAGTATGGATTTTTACTGCGGCGATTATAACGACTTGTTAAACTTCCCCAACAAACCCGGCGACATGGTCCTGCAGGACGGCACCATTATCGGCAAGCACAACGGTATTTGGAATTACACCATTGGCAAGCGCAAAGGACTGGGGCTAAGCGGCTTTGCCGAGCCCATGTACGTAGTGGCCCTGGACGCCCCAAAAAACCAAGTCATTATCGGCCCCAAAAGTGCCTTGTATAGTGATACCTTGCGCGCCGATAACGTCAGTTGGGTAGCGGGCGAGCCACCGGCCCCAGCGTTTGATTGCGAAATTAAAATCCGCAATTTACATAACCCCGCCAAAGCCCATGTAACCGTGCAAGCGGACGGCAGTTTTACGGCTAAATTTGACGAGCCGCAAATGTCCATTACCGCCGGCCAAAGCGCGGTATTGTACGACGGAGACATTGTGTTAGGCGGCGGAATGATACTGTAAAAATTTGCCGCGTACCGTTACTACACGCACGCCTTTTGCGCGTGCGTGTTCTTTTGCACTCCCAAAAAAAGAGTGCTAAATTTGCTAAAATATAGGTAATCATTTATTATGCCTACAACTATGAAAGAAGATTATTACAAAATCCTCGGCATTGAGCGCAACGCCACCGAGGTAGAAATTAAATCGGCCTTCCGCAAACAGGCCATGAAGTACCACCCCGACCGCAACCCCGGCAACAAAGAGGCCGAGGAACAATTTAAAAAAGTAAACGAGGCGTTTTCCGTCTTGTCCGACCCGCAAAAAAAACAAATGTACGACCAATACGGCCACGACGGCATTAACGGCGCCGGCGGCTTTGGCGGGTTTAACGCCAACGGATTTGGGGATATTAACGATATTTTCGGCTCCGTCTTTGGCGATATTTTTGGCGGCGGCTTTGGCGGCCGTTCGCGCGGCCCGCGCGTTACCCGCGGCGAAGATTTAAAATTGGATGTAACCCTCACCCTGGAAGAAGCGTTTAGCGGCAAAGAAGTCCCCGTGGACTACACCCGCCTGGATAACTGCTCCGTGTGCGACGGCTCCGGCGCGGCGGCGGGCTCGCAACGCAAAACGTGCCGCTCTTGCAACGGCTCGGGCCAGGTGACCTATTCCCAAGGATTTTTCAGCATGCGGCAAGTCTGCCCCGATTGCGGCGGTAAAGGCACCGTGGTGGAAAAACCCTGCAGTGAATGCCGCGGCACCGGCCACAAACGCGTGAAAGAAAAAATCACCGTCAAAGTACCTAGCGGCGTGCGCACCGGGGTAACCTTGCGCGTATCCAACGGTGGGGACATTGGCGAGAATGGCGGAGGCTTTGGGGATTTGTACGTAGAAGTACACGTCAAAGACCATAAAATTTTCCGCCGCGACGGCGATAACCTAATTATAGATGCCCCTATTACGTATCCGCAAGCTGTACTGGGCGGCACGATTAAAGTGCCCACCATTGAGGGGAAAGAAATGGAAGTGACTATCCCCAAAGGCACCCAGTTTGGCGAAGTACTTAAAGTGCAAGGCAACGGTATGCCTAAACTGGGCAAAAAAGGCTTTGGCGATTTACTGATTAACGTGAAAATAGAGGTCCTCAAAAAGCCCACTGCCAAACAAAAAGAACTCTTAGAGGCCCTGGCACAAGAAACGGGCGGCAAAAAGAGTTTTCTAAAAGATTTATTTGGCAAATAGACGTTCTACGCCAAATATGCTATAATTAAAGTAGCGGATTTTCCCCTAAGGGGAAATGAAGCTGGAAATAAACTTATGTACGCAATTATTGAAACTGGTGGAAAACAGTACTGGGTAAAACCCGGTCAAGATCTGCAGGTTGAAAAGCTGGACGCGAAAGCCGGCGACTCCGTAGAACTAAAAGTTCTTTGGGCCGGTAACGAAGAAGGTACCTCAGCAGATACCAAAGCAGCCAAAGCTGCCAAGGTCACCGCTCAAGTGGTAAAACATTTGAGAGGTCAAAAAGTGATTGTCTATAAACGCCGCCCCAAAAAAGGGTACGAACGCACCCAAGGGCACAGACAATACTTAACGCAAATTAAAATCACGGATATCCAGTTATAAATTGGGAGATAAACAATGGCACATACAAAAGCTCAAGGTTCTTCCTCCAACGGAAGAGACAGCCACGGCCAACGTTTAGGCATTAAACGCTATGGCTCCCAGTTTGTGAACGCTGGGGAAATTATCGTGCGCCAACGCGGTACCAAGTTCCTGCCCGGAACCAACGTCTCCCGCGCTAGCGACGACAGCCTCTTTGCCCGCGTCAGCGGCATTGTTACCTTTGAATGGGTAAAAAGAGGAAAACAACAAATTTCCGTGTACCCCAAAGTTGCGGAAACCAAAGCGCCTGCCAAAAAAGCCGCGGCTAAACCCGCTGCCAAACCGGCTGTAAAAGCCGAAAAAAAGGCGCCCGCTAAAAAAGCTGCCGCTAAACCGGCGGCCAAAAAAGCGGCTAAATAAACATTTGGCAAGTAAAAGCGGCGGGAATAATTCCTGCCGCTTTTTTTGCCTAGTAGAGGACGGATTTTTATGCAATCAGGCAGTTTCTTGGACCGTGTTAAAATTTACGTAACCGCCGGCAAAGGCGGGGACGGGTGTTTGTCGTTTCGGCGCGAAAAATTCATTGAATTTGGCGGCCCCAACGGCGGATGCGGCGGGCGCGGCGGCGACGTTATTTTAAAGGCCGAGCCCAATTTAACCACGCTCTTGGAACTGGCCTATCACCCGCATATTGACGCCCCCAACGGCGAAAAGGGCGGCTCTTACAACAAAACGGGCCGCGCGGGCGAAAACCGCTACGTCTATGTTCCTTGCGGCACGATTGTGCGCACCTTAGAAGGCGAATTTTTGGTGGATATGACTAAACCCGGCCAAGAATTTACCGTGGCCAAAGGCGGCGCGGGCGGACGCGGCAACCAATCGTTTAAAACCCAACAAAACACCGCCCCGCACATTGCCGAAAACGGCCTGCCCGGTGAGGAAGTAACGCTCATTTTGGAACTTAAAGTACTGGCGGATTTAGGGCTGGTCGGTTTCCCCAACGCGGGCAAAAGCACGTTTTTAAGCCGCATTTCCGCCGCACGCCCGCGCATTGCGGACTACGCTTTTACCACGCTTAACCCCAATTTAGGTATTACCCTACACCAAGGCGTCAGCTTTGCCACCGCCGATATCCCCGGCATCATTGAGGGAGCCAGCGAGGGCAAAGGGCTAGGATTTCAATTCTTAAAACACATTGAACGCACCCGCGTGCTCCTGCACTTGGTGGACCCGGAGGGCTTTGACGGGCTATCTGCCGAACAAAGCGTCAAGGTCATTGAAAAAGAGCTTAAAAACTTTAACAAAAAATTGTTTGATAAGCCGCGCATTATCGCTGTAAATAAGGCCGATTTGCCCTGCGCAGAAAAAGTATATAAAACGCTTTGCAAAAAATTCAAAAAGCACCAAGTAATGCTCATTTCCGCCGCCACCGGAGCGGGTGTAAAAGAGGTGTTGGACGAAGTGGTTAAAATTTTATCCTCCACCCCCGTGGAACAAATGGCGGTGGAAGAAGAAAAACCTGTGGTGCATAAAGTGGAGCCGATTTTTACCATTACGCGCGACGAAAACGACGTCATTCACATCACGGGCAAGAAAGTGGAAGAATTTATTGCCATGACCAATTTCACCCAGCCCGAAGCCGTTACCCGCCTAAAAGGGATTTTCAAAAAAATCGGCCTGGAAAAAGCCCTCTTAAAACAAGGCGTGCAAGACGGGGATTTACTCGTTGTGGGCGGCAAAGAGTTTGAATGGAACGGCGACTTTGACGAAGAAGCCCCCCAAGCGCCCGAGCATGCCGGCTACAAACGCCGCGAAACCAAAGCCGAACGCTTGGCCAAACGCAAAGCCCGCCGCGAAGGGAAGAAATAGAAACTTTATACTTACACACAGGGCCTAGGCCCACCTAGGTCCAAAGACCCTGTTTTTATATGTTTCACTCCCTCATACTAAGGGTAAGAGGAACGTATGAAACACACTATTTTAATTACTTTATTCGCCTTTTGTGTAGCCCCGCTCACGTTGCAAGCCCAACCCTTGCAACAGGCCCGCCTGACCGCCGCCGTCGCCCACGCGGCCGCCGCGAACGACGACTACTGGTCTGCCCCGGACGCCTACGGCACCCCGCTTATTATTAAGTTGGCCCGCCAAGGCAACATTAGCGCGTTGCAAAGCCTTACCCAGTATCCTCTTTCTGGCAAATTTTTATTAGCTACCGACCCTTACGGCAGTAACATCCTCCACGTAGCTAAAAATGCCGACACCGTGCAAGCACTGGCTTTGCTGTTGCGCCACTTTTACGGACCAGAAGCTACCCAAAAAATTACCCAATTAGCCAATGCTACGAACAAATTGGGCGAACGCCCGCTTAACGCGCAAGTCAACGCCGCCCATGCCGATACGTTCCGCCCTATTTACGCCTACACCGCTTTAAAACAAAAAAATGATGCCGCCCGCAACCGTTTATCGCGCTTGCGCGGCACAAACGAAGCTATCTTTGCCCAAAATAAAGCTATCTACTGTGCCGACATCCAAGCCGAAAGCTCCGCTAGCGGTATCACGCTCTTACAAGCCGCCCAAGCGCAAGCGGCGTATCACCCGCACATGGGCGCATTTGCCCACAAATTGGCGGGCCTAATTCCCTGTTTAGCAGATTAAAAAATGATCTAATTGCCAAAAAAACGGGCGGAGCCATAATAGCTCCGCCCTTTTTGCGTTTAAATTTACGTCTTACATAGCCGGCGTCATAGCCGCCTTTACCTGCGCTCCCATAGACGTAGGTACCCCGTTTTTATCTACGCACACTAAAGTTGTTTTTCCTTTGGTACACAAGCGGCCGTTTTGGTTGGTAATGGTGTTTTCAAACACAATTTTAATGTCCGAAATTTCCGCCACTTTTGTATCCACCGTAATCACATCCGCGTAGCGTACCGGGTACTTATATTCCACTTCTTGCCGCGCCACTACAAAAAATTTCCCTGCTTGCATCAGCGCCGGGACCGAAAACCCTTTTTGTTCCATATACAACGTGCGTGCCTCTTCAAAGTATTTCAGGTAGTTAGCATAATACACCACGTTGCCGCAATCGGTATCATGATAAAAGATTGTTTTTTGCATACAGTTCCTCTTTTTGGTAAGATTTCATATAATAAAATTATACTTGATTTGGCAGGTTTCTACTATGAAAACAGAAGAAATTATAGACCGTTTACGTAACCCACAAAAGTATAATAAAAAAGTTGCTTCTTCGCCCAAACAAACCACGCAAGCGACGCCTGACGCGCCGGATACTTCCTCCACAACCAGTATCAATATGTTAGCCATACTCGTGGCCGTATGTATCCTAGTAGTAGCGGGGATTGTGTGGCTAGTTATGCTTAATGCCAAATCGCGCGCGGAAGATATTTCTTCGGGTCTGGACCCCAAAATGGTACAAGGCCTTAGCGCAAACACCGATTTTAACCCCTCCACAGGCGTAACCTACGTACAAATTAACGAAGGGCAAGACCGTAACGTAGCCGTGGACGAACTCGGCACCACCTTGCCTATTATCAACCGCTATAACTACCAGGCTATTACGCCCAAAAATTACGGGATTATCGGCATGGCCCCCTGGGCCCTGACGGAAAACTTTGCCGCTAACCTGAGTGACCCCGATTTAATAGCTTACTTATTAAACCGCAAAGAAGTGGCCGAAGCCTTTATTGCGCGTAACGACGTAGCCCCCCTCCTGGCAGACCCGCAACTCTTGGCCGCCTTTGCACAGGATAACGCCAAACTGACTGAATTTTTTGAAAGTGATGTTGTCAAACAAGTACTTGCCAACCCAACTATGGTGCGCAAAATTGGCGGTAGCCGCCTGATGAGCCATTTGCTCATTAGCAAGGCCGTTAAATTTTACCGGGACCACCCGGCCCAGGCCGCCCAACTAATTGCCGCGTCCCCCGTATTAAATGCGTTGCGGCAAAATGCGGGCGTGCGCCAAGCCGTGCAAGAAAATAATTATTTAAAACCGATTGCCGCGCAAATTTTAGGGCCGGCTCCGCGCGGATACGCCCCGGCTAAAAAATAAAACTTGTGCCCTGCGCATAAGTTTGCTATAATAATTAGGTAGTCAAACCGATTTTTGCGGGCGTGGTTCAATGGTAGAACGCGACCTTGCCAAGGTTGAGACGAGAGTTCGATTCTCTTCGCCCGCTCCATTTAAAAACCCCCTCTTTTGAGGGGGTTTTTAATTTGCTCAAAACGCTACACAATCTTTTCTTGTTCTTCTTTGGCTTTTTCCAACTCTTTATCCACGCGCGTGGCCAAACGGCGTAGCACGGTTTGCGTATTTTTTTTCCACTCTTTGAGTTCCCGCAGTTGTGCTTGCACGTTTTTTAGTTCCAAATTTCCCTGCTCTAAACTGCGCAACCGGTTTTTAAGCGTCGCGTTCTCCCCCGCCAGTTCTTTCTGGCGGGCGAGGGTTTGCGTGATTAAAAGCTCCAGCTGTTTTAATTTTTCTTGCATTAGCGCAGTTCCGCCCCTACTTGGGTTTTTAACTGTTCCACAATGCGCGCAAAGGCGGTGTCAATTTCTGTGTCTTTAAGCGTGCCGTCTTTCTTGCTAAAGGCCAAGCTAAACGTAACGCTCTTTTTACCGGCCGGCAAATGCTCGCCTTGGTACACATCAATTAAGTGATAGGCAAGCTCCACATCCAACGGCGTTTTATCAAGCGCACTGGTAATTTGCGCGTAGGTAATATCGGCCCCCAGTACAACGGACAAATCGCGCAGAGACGGCGGGAACACAGCCACCTCGGCGGCGGGTTTAAAGTCGCGCGCGGAGTAGTTTTTTTCAATTTGCTTGGTGGCAAACTCAAAGCCCCATACTTCGCTTGTTTTTACGCCTAGCGCCTTTAACGTAAGCGGATGAAATTTACCAAACACGCCAATGACCTTGCCCCCTTGCACAATATCCATGCTAATTTTGGGGTGCATATATACCGGCGCATTTTTAGACGGGGCAAACGTTACGTCTGCCTTACTAAGCACACTTTGTAGCAGCCCTTTAAGCCAGTAAAAATCAACCGGGCGGCTTGGCAAGCCAAAGAATTTATCTTCTTCCACGTTTCCGCACAACACGCCGGCCACCGTGTAATTTTCCACGGGGAAACCTTTCATATTTTGGAACGTCTTACTGGTTTCAAACAGTTTTAAGTCGCTGTTTCCAAAACGCAAATTGCTCTCTACGTTTTTAACAAGCGAGGGTAACAAGGTAGGGCGTAAATAATCCCACCCTTGCGCCAGTGCGTTTTTCACGCGGATGCAAAACTTAGCGTCCGCGCCAAACAGTTTTAATTCTTTCTCGCCGATAAAGTCAATGTTTTTACATTCGCAAAACCCGGCCCCAATAAGCGCATTGGCGTACATTTTACCCAGGTCAATGCCTTTGGGGTTATCGGCAAACACCACATGGGCGCGCGTGGCCGACACCGGGATTTGGTCGTAGCCGGCAAAGCGCGCGGCTTCTTCGGCCAGGTCCCACTTGTGGTTTAGGTCGCGCCGGTGGGTAGGCGCGGTAAATTTCCACACCTCGCCACGGGCATCAAACTGCGCGGCCAGACGGCTAAAAATATCTTTGAGTTTTTCTTGCGGGATATTGGCCCCTAAAATTGCGTTAATCTCAGCCGGGGTAAACTGCACAGTTTTATTCACAAATTTTTGCGGATAGACGTCGTTAATCTCGCTTGCGGTGCCACCGCAAATTTGCACAAACAAATCACTGGCGCGGCGCATGGCTAGTAGCGCACCTTCAATATCCGTGCCGCGTTCAAAGCGTTGGGACGAGTCGGACGAAATGGCAAACTTTTTAACCGTTTTGTTAATCGTGGGTGGATTAAAATACGCGGCTTCTATAAAAATGTCTTGCGTGTCGTCTTTAATGCCGCTGTTGAGGCCACCCATAATTCCGGCCAAGGCGGTGGCTTTCTTTTCGTCGGCAATTAACAGACAATTTTCGGTTAGTTCCAACTCGCGCCCGCCCAGTACGGTAAATTTTTCGCCCGCGGCGGCGTTGCGCACAATTACTTTGCCGCCTTCCACTTCGCGCAAATCAAACGCGTGTAAGGGGTTGCCCAGTTCAAACATCACATAGTTGGTAATATCCACGAGGGCATTTTTCGGGTTAAGGCCCATAGCGGCCAAGCGCTCTTTCATCCACTCCGGGGACTCAGCGTTTTTCACACCCCGGATAATACGCCCGATATATCGTCCGCACCCTTCGGCATTTTGAATTTCTACCTCTAACGCTTTGCCTTGCCCGGCAATCTCTTTTATTGCGGGCAATTTAACGGGTTTATTTAACAAGACCCCCAGTTCGCGAGCTACCCCTAAGTGGGAGAGCAAATCCGGGCGGTTGGAAGTAATTTCCAGTTCAAAAATCGTATCCGGCTTGCCGTAAAGCGTGGAAACATCCGTTCCAAGCGGCAAGTTTTCGTCCAGCACTAAAATACCGTGTGCGCGGGTATGGGTAAGGCCCAACTCGTCGGATGAACAAATCATCCCCTCCGACTCTACGCCACGGATGACCGCGGGTTTAAGTACAATTTTCCCTAACCGCGCGCCCACTTTGGCAAGCGGTACTTTTTGCCCCACGGCTACATTGGGGGCCCCGCACACCACGCGTTGCGTAACGTTGTTGCCTTTATCCAAGGTTACTAAGTGTAAATGGTCGGAATTGGGGTGATCCTCAATTTTAATAATTTGGGCCACGTGCACGCCCTCAAAGTCCGCCCCGGTCGTTTCCATAGCGGCTACTTCAATGCCTAAATCGGTCAGTTTTTTAGCTAGTTCTTCGGGGGCTAAATCCACGTCAATAAAATCTTTTAACCAAGAATATAGAATCTTCATACTTACTCCTAGAACTGTTTTAACAAGCGCACGTCGTTTTCATAAAATGCGCGGATGTCTTTGATGTTTAGCATCATCATAGCCAGGCGTTCCACGCCCATGCCAAACGCGTAGCCACTAAACTCGTTAGGGTCAATGCCGCAGTTTTTTAAGACGTTGGGGTGAACCACTCCCGCGCCCAACATTTCAATCCAACCGTTTTGTTTGCACACGTTGCACCCTTTTCCTTGGCAGAACACACATTTTACGTCCACCTCTACGCTCGGCTCCGTGAACGGGAAGAACGACGGGCGGAAGCGGATTTCCGCTTTGTCGCCAAACAATCCTTTCATAAATGCGGTAAGGTCGCTTTTTAGGTCGGCCAGGCTGACGTTTTTATCCACATACAAGCCCTCAATTTGGTGGAACACCGGGCTGTGGGTAGCGTCTAAACTGTCGTTACGGAACACGCGCCCCGGCGCCATAATGCGCAGCGGCGGTTTGTGTTTTTCCATATAGCGGCTTTGCACGTTAGACGTGTGGGAACGGAGCACCAGCGGTGCTTTCGTGTCCACAAAAAAAGTATCTTGCGCGTCGCGCGCCGGGTGGTGTAAGGGTACGTTTAACAAATCAAAATTGTGTTTTTCGTCTTCCACCCACGGCCCTTCGGCCCATTCAAAACCCAAGCGTGCCAAAATGGTTGTCATGCGGTCCTGCGCTACGGAAAGCGGGTGCTTGTGGCCGCACGCCACCGGGTAGCCGGGCAGGGTTAAATCCAGGTTGGTTTTGTTAAGCTCGTCGTTAATTTCTTTGGTGGCAAAAAATTGTGCTTTTTCGTCTAATACGGCGGTCAGCTCTGCTTTTAAGGCGTTACCCAGGGGGCCGGCTTGTTTTTTGTCTTCTATAGAAAAATCTTTGAGGCCTTTAAGTAGGTCCGTAAGCGCGCCTTTGCGGCCCAGGGCGGCCACACGCAGTTCCTCCACCTCAGCGGCGGATTGTGCGGCGTTAATTTTGGTTTTGTATTCTTGTGCGATCGTTTCACACGCGGTTTTGAATTCTAAAATGGTCATATTATTATTATAGTATTTTTAGGACGCGTACGCATAAAAACATAATCCCCAGCTTGTAGCTGGGGACCTTTTATCACACAATCCTTTGCTTACTAATTATTACCAATATGTCCCATCCCACGTTGGGTAACTAGAATCATTGCATTTAGGAGCACCTGTTGGACACGGGTAATTTGAAGATATTGCTCTGCAACATCCTTTTCTTCCATTCTCATCTTCCGGATAAATTGCCCCATCACAACTGTTAGGGTTGTCAGATTGACAAAAAGAGGAAGCTTCAATAATAGCTCCCCGGCATGCATTTCTAGCATACCCGTAACAATAAGAATAATTCCCCATAAAGTGAGCTCCGTTACATGCATCTTCGCTTTGTCCAAGACAATATGAGAATCTCCCTGTATAGGTAGTATCGGCACACGCATTAGCAATTTTTCCCAAACAGTAAGCTTGTTGCTGAAAGGTACTCCCCGCACACGCATTGGCAGCATCTCCCTCACACTTGGAAAAATTACCCGTAAAAGTTGCTCCTGCACATGCATAAGAAACGCCATTTGCTTTACACTCGCTATACGCCGAGTAAGTCCTACCGTTTTCCCACGTACTATACTCATATTCGCCCGTTTTTTCATTACAAGTGGCTGTTCCCGTAGCTCGGCTTTGCCCAGCCACAATAGGGGCAGGTTTGGCTCCCATACAGGATGTAAATTTACTGCTTCCTTGTTCCCCCGCTAATAAATACGCCTTCCAGTTATCCCCTTGTAAACTGCCGTTACTTACCGCCCTACCTTGCAACACTTTTTCACAAAGTTCACTGGCTTTGGGGTTTAAGGTATCGTTCGCCTCACACATAATGGTACCGGGGAACTGTTCACTATGGGATTGATAAATAATATAAGCCAGTCCGGGCACATCACTCCGCCGAGCTAATACATAATCAAACCCCGATTCACTCTTTTCTATACTGGCTAACTCTACCGTAGCATTGGTATCTGCACTGAGGGCTTGAATATCCAGTTCGTCCACATTGTTTGCGTAATATCCTCTGCCTTGATAAAAAACCTCATTTCCGTCTGCTATAGCTTTCGCAACCGGCATTACGGTACTAAAACGGCTTTTGAGTACTGCTTTTTGATACTGGGGAACAGCGACTGAGGTTAGAACGCCGATAATCAGCACCACGACTAACAACTCAATGAGGGTAAACCCCCTCCGGGTATTTTTATTCTTCATTTTCATACTCCTTGCATTTGTTTTCAATTCAACCTGTTTGGAGTATAAAAAAAGACGGCCGCTATAGTTGCGCCTGTCTGAAGTCACAGCAATAACAGCCGTGGCCCCCTGCTAAAAGCAAGGAACACTCAGCACAGGCAAAGCAGCTGACCTTGCCGGTACCTTATCGGCCATTTTCGGACTCAGACAGGGTGGGTTTCCCCACACTCCGTATTCTTCATACGGTTCCAAAAACAAATCAAATTGTATCTATAGTATAGTAAAAAAGTGTCGGGAAATAAAGTACAATAAAGGTATGGCAAAGGATATCATCCAAGTAGAAATTAAGCGCATCCCCTTAGAGGTAGAAAACTCCGGCCTGGGCGGCATGGAGCTAACCGAACTGGCCTCGCAAGTGGAGGCGTACATGTTGCAAATGCAAATGGACGGCGAAATTGACACCTTAAAACAGGCCTTACACGCCGCTTTACACTTTGCCGCGCAAGCCTACTTAAAAAGCCAAAACGAAGGCGGCAAACGCCAGGAAGAACTAAGCCGCTTGGACGAACTGATTTTAAAACTAAAAGCCGCCCAAACAGCCAAATGACCGACGAAACCATGCCCCTGGCCGCGCGCCAAGCCCCTAAAAAACTGGAAGATTTTGCAGGCCAGCCGCACCTGTTAGGCCCGGGCAAAATGCTCCGGCGTTTATTAGAGGCGGACATGATTAAATCCGCTGTCTTTTTTGGTCCGCCCGGTTGCGGCAAAACCGCCACGGCGCGCTACATTGCCTCGCGCACGCAGGCGCACACGGTGGAGTTAAACGCCGCCGCGGCCGGTGTAGCGGACCTCAAAAAAGTACTGGCCGAAGCCAAAGAGCGCGCCCTTACGCCGTCGTTTGACGAGCGGCGCACCTTAGTTATTTTGGACGAAATCCACCACTTTAACAAAACCCAGCAGGACGTTTTGCTCCCCTCGGTAGAGCGCGGGGACATTATTTTAATTGGCATCACAACCGAAAACCCGTATTTTTACATCAACAACGCGCTCCTCTCGCGCTTTTCGGTCTTTGAATTCAAGCCGCTGGGCGACAAAGATTTACTTAAAATTTTAACGCGCGCCGCCACTACCGAAAACGCTATAATTGACGACGACGCGGCCGACTTTTTTATCACGCAGGCCAATGGCGACAGCCGCAAAATGCTAAACGCGGCCGAGCTTGCCTTTGTTACCACCGCGCCCGATAAAAAGGGCCAAAAGCACATCACGCTGGAAATTGCCCAGGAGTGCATCCAAAAGCGCCACCTGCGCTACGATAAAAAGGGCGACGAACATTACGATATTATTTCCGCTTTTATCAAATCCATGCGCGGCAGTGACCCCGACGCCGCCGTCTATTGGTTGGCGCGCATGTTGGAAAGTGGCGAAGACCCGCGCTTTATTGCCCGGCGCATTTTAATTTGCGCGTGCGAGGACGTCGGCCTGGCGGAGCCTTACGCCGTGATGATTGCCCAAGCCGCCTTTTCCGCCGCCGAAGAGCTGGGTATGCCCGAAGTACGCATCCCGCTGGCCCACGCCGCTATTTACGTGGCCTGTTGCCCCAAAAGCAACTCGGCTTATTTAGCCGTGGACAAAGCGTTGCAGGAAGTGCGCGAGGGCCGCTACCGCCCGGTGCCGGACCACCTGCGTAGCGGCATGAAAAACAAAGGCTACAAGTACGCACACGATTTTAAAAACCATTACGTCAAACAGCTTTATATGCCTAGCCCCATGAAATTTTTTGAGCCGGGCACCCTCGGGCGCGAGGCCGCCCTCATCCAAAAACTCAAGGAACTCAAGGGGGAATAATGGAGCCCGAAGCCCCGTTTAGAGGTCAAGTTTTTACCGTTACCGCCCTTACCCTAGCCGTCAAGCAAATGATGGCTGGCGTGTTCCGTGACATTTTTGTAGAAGGCGAAGTCAGTAATTTAAGCGAGTCCGCCTCCGGCCACCTCTACTTCAACCTAAAAGACCGCGACGCCCTGTTAGCCGCCGTTATGTTCAAGTGGGATGCACGCAAATACTCCCTGGAACTGCAAGACGGCGTGCAAGTGCGCGTGTGGGGCAGTTTAGACGTGTACGCCAAATCCGGCAAGTACCAAATTATTGTTAAAAAAGTGGAAGCGCTTTCCAAAGGCAACCTGTACCTTGAATTTGAAAAACTCAAACAAAAACTGGAGGCCGAAGGGCTGTTTGCGCCGGAACATAAAAAGGAAATTCCCCCATACCCACAGCGTATTGGGGTGGTTACTTCCCCCACCGGCGCGGCGGTGCGCGATATTTTATCCGTCTTAAAGCGGCGCAACCCGCATTTGGAAGTGTTTATTGCCCCCGTGCTCGTTCAAGGGGACGAAGCTGCCCCGCAAATAGCGCAAGCTATTAAAGATTTAAATACATTTTCCCCCGCGCTAGACGTTTTATTAGTGGGCCGCGGCGGCGGCAGTATGGAAGATTTGTGGGCGTTTAACGAAGAAATAGTTGCCCGCGCGATTTACGCCAGTACTATCCCCGTTATTTCCTGCGTCGGGCACGAGGTGGATTTTACCATTGCCGACTTCGTGGCCGACTTGCGCGCCCCCACCCCCTCGGCCGCGGCGGAACTGGTCGTGCAAAATTCGCAAAACACCGCCGAACAAATTGCCAATTTGCAAAAGCGTATGCTCCAAGCCGTGTCTTTATTTTACGAACGCTTTAAACGCCGCTTTGATTTAGCCATTAACGCACGCGTTTTTAAAAACCCGCAAACGCTCACCCAGGAAAAAGAACAAGAACTGGACGAACTTTCCTTGCGCCTTACCAACGCTTGGGCGGAAAAACTAACGCAATTTACACACCGCTTTGACGTGGCGCGTCAAAAACTAAACGCCCTGGGCCCGCAAGCGGTACTCAAGCGCGGCTACAGTATCACGCGCAAGGCAGACGGCTCTGTCATTAGCCACGTCGCACAAACCGCGCCCGGCGAAACCATTTACATACAAGTACAAGACGGTATGATTCATACGGAGGTCAAATAACCATGCCCAAACTCTCTTTTGAAAAACAACTCTCCCGCCTGGAAGAAATTGTAGAAAAATTGGAAGAAGAACAAACCGATTTGGACGCTTCTGTTAAACTCTTTGAAGAAGGCATTACGCTTTCTAAAGAGTTAGCGCAAAAATTGGAAACCGTTAAATTTAAAGTAAGCGAACTTAAAAAGAAAGGCGCGCAATTGGTTGCCGCACCCTTTGATACGGAACTTGCCGAGGATACGGATGGCGAAGAATAAACTGCGCCTGGATATGGCGCTTGTGGCGCAAGGGTTTTTTAACAGCCGCAACCGCGCGCAGGCCTCCATTATGGCGGGCGAAGTGCTGGTAAATAACCAGGTGGAAACCCGCGCGGACCGTTCTATCTTGCCCGAAGACCAACTTGCCTTAAAAGAAAAATCCTGCCCCTATGTCTCGCGCGGCGGGCTAAAATTAGCACATGCTTTAAAACACTGGAACATTTCTGTAAAGGGCAAAGTCTGTGTGGACATTGGCGTAGCCACCGGCGGATTTAGTGATTGTATGCTCCAAGCCGGCGCAAAAACCGTTTATGGCGTGGACGTAGGAAAGGGCCAACTGGCGGACGAAATGCGCCGCTACCCCAATTTTATTTTTAAGCCGGAAACCAACGCCCGCTACATGACGCCCGATTTATTTGAAGAAGCCCCGCAGTTTGCGGCGGTGGATGTGTCTTTTATTTCACTTACCATGATTATGGAGCCGCTGTTTAAGGTAATGGACGCGCAAAGTGAAATTGTGTTTTTAATTAAACCGCAGTTTGAACTGACCCCCAAACAAGTGCCGCACGGCATTGTAAAAACGGACGAAAACCGCCAACTGGCCATTAAGCGTGTACAAGATTTTTTTGAAGAAAACCTGCGCGAAAAATACGGCGGCGTTTCCGGCGAAGTAATTGAGTCCCCGATTAAAGGTACTCACGGCAATACCGAATTTCTGTGGCGGGTAACGCTAGCAAAATAATTTTATAACACCCCTAAACCGGCACAAGCAGTTTTGGCCGTATTTGTCATACGCTCCACTCCATACCGTTGCGCCCACCACTCGCAAATTTCTTTACCTTTATCTGTTTCAAATCTATTTAATACCCAATTTTGATTAGATTGGTCTTTATATTTTACAATAGCAATATGTCCGTTTAACCAACGCTGTGCATTCTGAGTAGGATTCATTCCATTAGTATTCCAATTATCAAAAAATATAATATTACACTGGGTATGGTCACAATAGTTTGTAAAATTTCCAGTTTTAATAAAAGAGCCGCGTTGGGATCGAAATGTATTTCCAAAATCAATATCTGCTACACTGGTATCACCCGTAAAAAAAATAGCATTTTCCCTATCAACTGCTTCTTCCCCGGGATACCCGTTAGCTAATAAATAGGCATCCATTATTTGCATATACGATTTCGCTACAGAATCCACTTGGGTTAATCTGGCTTTAAAAACGGCCTTTTGATACTGTGGTACCGCCACCGCCGCTAATATACCAATGATTAAAACTACTACTAATAATTCTATCAGCGTAAACCCCCGCCGGGTATTTCTCTTATTCATACGTTTTCCTCACTTGATTAATTTCAATTTTTTCTGTTACCAAAACGTATGCAAGAAACGGCTGCTATAGCACGCCTAGACAGTGACACGCCATAACAGCCGTAGTTCCCCGCTTGAAACAAGCGGGAAACAATTCGGCACAGGCAGGGCTATAGTCCCCGTCTGTACCTTAGTATCGGCTGTTTTTGGACTGTCTATGGCTTTTTAAGCTATCCGTATTCTTCGTACGGTTCCAAAAACAGAATCAAATTGTATCTACATTATAACAAAATCTGGCGTCAGATAGGCAGTTGTTGTAGGTCAGGCTATGCCTGACATTAAATAAGTGTCATTCCCGAGTGTCTCTGTCGGGGATCTTTCGTTGTCGTCCTTGCGGGCGTAAGCGCGGCAATCTAAGATTGCTTCGTCCCTTCGTTCCTCTCAATGAAGGTAGAAATGATTACCTTAAAAGCGGTAATTAAATTTAAGTAACAATGAAAAGTAATTTAACGGGCGTTTATTGGAAACAAAATGGTTGTCCACGCGGGTGTCTAAATCGGCCCCAAATCCGTTATAGCGCACTTCTACGCCAATAGACTGGGCCGGGCCGCGCACATTGGCCTCTAAACCAAGCCCCACCATATATCCGTAAGACAAACTTTTCTCCACCGGTTGTTTTTGGTGCAAATCGGTTTGCCAGCGGTTGCGTGCCCACGCAAGGCCTACCCCCAGCGGCACATACACGCGAACGGGGTGCTGCGGATTTAACGTCAAGCGGGCCAAAATTTTACCGTTCCACATATCGGTGGCTGTCTTATACTGTACGTTGTTAACCCATTGGTGGGCATAGGTGGTATTCATCCCGCTGGCTTCTAAGCCAAATCCCAGGTACGCGTTCACAAAATACATGATAGATGCGCCATATTCCACCCCGGTTTTCCCCCACCCAAGTGTCTGGTCGGTTCCTTTGACGGTGAAGGCAGACGACCCCATGGGGTGCCCACTTCCTAAAAATACCGAGAATAGCACATCTTCCGGGGCGATCCCCGCGCGAACAACATGCTCCGAATAGAAACTTTGTGCTCCGGCGTGCAAACCTAAAAACAACAACCCTACACTTAATAGAATTTTTTTCATACTAAGCGGCGTACCAGTTCTTTAAACACGTCGCCACGGTGTTCAAAACTCTTAAATTGGTCAAAGCTCGCACACGCCGGGGATAATAATACCACCTCCCCCGGCTGGGCGTGCTGTGCCCCGTAAGCCACGGCTTTTTCAAGCGTACCACAACGTACAATCGGGAAGTCCCCATGCAACTCTTTTTCAATTTTATCCATACACTCGCCGATGGACAATATGCACTTACAATGGTCCTTTAAATAGGGCAGTAATACTTCGTACGAGGCCCCTTTATCGCGCCCGCCCAAAATAAGCCAAATGGTTTTGTTTTTCTCAAAACTTTTTAGTGCGGTAATAGTGGAATCTAAATTAGTGGCCTTAGAGTCGTTAATATAGCTCACCCCGCGCACGGTAGCCACCGGCTCAATGCGGTGCGCCATGGCGTGGAAATCCGCAAATGCGGCTTGCACGTCGTCGGCCGTCGCTCCGGCGCGCAGTGCCATAAGCGCGGCGGCCATCGCGTTTTCTATATTATGAATCCCGCGTAGTTTCGGCGGGCGCAAATGCGGCCCTTCGCTAAAAATCAGTTCATCTCCGTCGTAAAACACGTCGCTTTTGAGCCAATGTTTCGGCTGGGCCGAAAAAGCCCACACATCACTTTTAATATGTTCTGCCAGTTGCGCACATACAGCGTCCGACGCGTTTAATACGGCAAAATCTTGCGCGGTTTGGTCCTTAAATAAGCGCGCTTTAGCGGCCATGTAATTTTTCATGCCGTTGTGGTGGTCCAGGTGGTCGGGCGTGATGTTAAGTAGCCCGGCAATATGCGGGTGAAAATAGGTGCTGTCTTCCAGCTGATAGCTAGACACTTCTATAACGAGTGCGTCCCCTTTGCTAACTTTATCCACACAGGTGGAAATGGGAGTACCTATATTGCCACACACACAAACTTTACCAACAGCGTTTTCACGTAAAAACTTTTTTTCTAAAATTTTGCCCAGTAGTGCGGTAGTAGTGGTTTTACCGTTAGTGCCGCTCACGGCCAGTATATTTACGCCGTCTGGCAAAAAACTAAGGGCCACTTCCAATTCGCTAAATACGGGGATATTGAGTTCGTGCGCTTTTAAAAGCACTGCACTGCCGGGGAAAATACCCGGGCTTTTAACAATAAAATCGGCTAAAAATACGTTATCGGTGTGGCCGCCGGTTTCCACGGTAATGTGGGCGGAAGGGGTTTGCAGTTGCACGGTGCCTTCGTCGCTAATAAGCACCTCGCACCTATGTGCGGCTAAAAGCTGAGCAACGGCTTGCCCGCTTTTGCCACCGCCTAAAACAGTGACTTTTTTCGTCGGGAAATCGGCGAGTCTAAACATGTTTTCCTCCTAAGAACGCGCGTACGACCTCTTGGTCCGAAAAGTGGCGCTTTTCGGTGCCGATTAGTTGGTAATCTTCGTGCCCTTTGCCGGCAATAATTACAATATCGTCTTTTTGGGCATCCCGCAAGGCAAGTTCAATCGCTTTTTGGCGGTCCGGCTCAATGGTATAATTGGTACACCCTTGCATACCGGCTAAAATGTCATTAAAAATTTGCTGGGGGTCTTCGCAACGCGGATTATCGTTGGTTAAAAAGACCCGGTCGGCCTGTTCGCATGCGGTGCGGCCCATTAAGGGGCGTTTGGTACGGTCGCGCTGGCCGCCACAACCAAATACGAGCAAAATGCGCCCTTTTTTAAACGGACGCACCGTATCAAACGCGCGTTGCAACGATTCGTTGGTGTAAGCGAAATCTACGTATGTAAAAAAATTCTGCCCCACGTCCACGCGCTCCATACGCCCGGGCACGCCCGGCAATGCGGCTAGCCCGCGGGATATAGTCTGTAAATCAATTCCGTTGGCGTGCGCGGCCGCACAGGCGGCTAGCGCATTATAAACATTGTGCTTGCCTAGCAAGTTAATTTGCATAGGTACCCCGTTAATTTCAAACGCCGTATGTGTTAAAAATTCTTGAATATGGGCCGCCTTAAAATCGGCGGGGCTGTTTAGCCCAAACGTAACCACGCGCACGCGGTCTTTGAGCTGTGCCATAAGCCGCTGACCGTACGGGTCGTCCGCGTTAATAACGGCCACGCGGTTGGGCTTGGGGTTGCGTGGGTCCGCCAAGTTTTCAAACAATTTTACTTTGGCGGCAAAATAATTTTCAAACGTTTTGTGAAAGTCCAAATGGTCGCGTTGTAAATTGGTGAAAATGGCGGTGTTGTACCAGATGTTGCGCACCCGTTGCAGCTCTAGCGCGTGGGAGGAAACCTCCATCACAACGTCGGTGCAGTGCTCACGCTTCATGTGTGCAAGCAGTTTAAATAGTGTAAGTGCGGCGGGAGTAGTGTTAGGGGCTTTGCAAATTTCTACGCCGTCCGCGCGATAATTGACTGTACCAAATACGCCTGTTTTGCGCCCGGCCGCTTGTAACACACTTTCCAATAAATACGCGATAGAAGTTTTGCCTTTGGTGCCGGTAATGCCCCACATCTGCAAGCTATTAGACGGGTAGCCGTAAAATTCATAAGCGGCGTCTGCCATGTCTTTATCAATATCCGCGGAGTGGAAAAAAGGTACCCCGTAATCTTGCGTAGCGGGTTGGGCCGACACAATTAAACAGGCCCCTTTTTTGACGGCGGCGGGAATAAACAAATTGCCGTCTGCATTAGCCCCTTTAAGCGCAAAAAACACAGCTCCCGCTTGCACGTCTTGCGAGCGGAACGTCAGCCCGGTAACGGACAAATTTTTTTGCGCGGCAAACGCTAGAACGGCACTTTTAAACATAGCAATATGGTAGCAAAAATGCCGCCTATAAAAAAAGTAAAAAATGGACCTATTTTATTTTTGGGTAAGTTCGGCAATTTGCGCGGCAAATTGCGCTAAATGCTGCCGGATTTGCGGCTGTTTGGTTTCCAATAACGGCAGTAGCGTGTTGCGCACCCAGTTGCGGCGGTACACGTCGTCAAAATTAGTCTGGTCGGTTACGTGCGAGAGGTTGTTTTGCGCCAAATACGCCTCCACCTCCGCGCGTGTTACACACAAAAGCGGGCGCACAATTTCCACCCCCGGTTTAAGCGGGCGGCGTAGCGGGATTCCCCCCAACCCTTTTAATTGCGTACCGCGTAATAAATTAAGTAGGAAAGTTTCGGCCTGGTCATCTAAGTGATGCCCCAGGGCCAGCTTGGTGGCGCCCCAGGTTTTGGCTACTTGCGCGTAGGCTTTGTAACGGGCTTTGCGCGCGCCGTGTTCGGGGCTTAAGTCGTACTGTTGGGCCACGGCCTTAGCGTCCACCTGTTTTACAAATAAAGGGATTTTTAAGGTTTCACACAACGCTTGGCAAAATTTTTCATCTGCGTTGGCGGCACGCCCGCGTAGCCCGTGGTTTACGTGCACGGCAGCCAGGGCAAAGTGTTTTTCTTTGGCTAAGTATTGCAAAAAATGGAGCAAACAAACTGAATCTGCCCCGCCGGAAAGCCCCACCAAAACGACGTCTTTACGGTCAATGAGCTTGGCCGCAAACGCACGCATTTTAGGAAGAACGGAGGCATTAAAGTTTTTTTTGGGCATATAAAAAAGTATAATAAATTATAGAGGTATGTATGCAAAAAAGAATTTTAATTGTAGAAGATGAAATCAGCATTGTAGAATTGCTTACCATGGTGCTCATGCGCGAGGGGTATGAAGTGACCTCGTGCCAAACGGGACGCGATGCAATCAACATGATGAAAGAATTTCACCCGCATTTGGTTTTGCTAGATGTAATGTTACCCGGGTTAGATGGGGCGGGGATTGTGAAAATTATGTCCCAGGATGAAATGCTTATGAACATCCCGGTACTTGTAACTTCCGCGCTCGTGGAATCGGCCCCGATTTTCCAACCTTACCCGCAAGTGAAAGGGTTTTGCTCTAAACCCTTTGTGCTGACGGACTTAGTGGAAAAAGTTAAAAAAGCCATTGGGGATTAAACGCCCAACGATATTGTTTAGTAGAATCCCCCGGTTACCAGCCGGGGGATTTTTTAATGCAAGTTTGTTTCCTTTACATTTTTATAAAAAAGCGTATTCCTTCCAAAAGTTGTTTAAAACTTCGTCTAAAAATAGCTCTTTGCTGGTTTCACTGCCTAAAATGGATTTAAGGCTAATGCACGTGGTGCGTAGCCCAATGGGCAGGCGGTTATTTAAATAAATCCCCGCGCCTAAAAGCCAAGTGCCCGCTTCGGTTTGCTCGGCCAAGATACCGGCGCATTTTTTCCAGGTGCGCGCGGATTTGTCGTAACATAAAATATCACCCGTTTTAGAGAGCTTGGTTTTAATGTTTAGTACGCTGTAAATCACATCACTAATAGCGTTAGACATGGCCAGCGTTAATTTTTGGGACGAAATGTTAGTTTGCGGATTTAAAATCAGTGTAAAATAAACGCCGCCCTCGCCTGCGTAAAAAGGGGTGCCCTCTTTGCCCATAGCTTGCGTTTGGTGGCACGCCAAAATAAGCGTACCGTCGGTTTCCGTGGCGGCTAAACTGCGCGCCAACCCTTGCGTGCTGGGGGTTTCTTCCAGCCCGATTACTTTTTTAACAGTTTTTAATGTAAATGTTTTTTCCATAAATATATTTTACTATTTTTATTTACCCCGCTTCGCGGTACTTTCCCCACAAGGTTTTTCTTTAGGAACAACCCCTCATCCGGCCTACGGCCACCTTCTCCCACAAGGGGCGAAGGAAAAGTGGGGAAACAACTTTATTTTAATTTCATTTGTTTGAGTTCAAATAAGCGGTCGCGCAGTTCGGCGGCCAGTTCAAAGTTGAGTGCGTCGGCGGCGTCGCGCATTTGTTGCTCTAAATCTTTTTCCAAATGTTTGATGTTTTTGGCCGTCGGCTCCGGCAGACTTTCGCTCAAAATGCCAAACGCACTGGTTTGGGTTTGGCGTTCAAATTCTTGCAAGTCCGCCTCGGTCTTTTGGATCGTTTTGGGCGTAATGTGGTGCGCTTTGTTATACGCCTCTTGGATTTCACGCCGGCGGTTCATTTCGCTCAGGGCGTATTTAATAGAATCGGTTTTGCGGTCCGCATACAAAATAACTTCGCCCCCCACGTTACGCGCGGCGCGGCCGGAAATTTGAATAAGAGTGGTAGTGTTACGCAAAAATCCCTCGTTATCGGCCCCTAAAATAGCTACGAGTCCCACTTGCGGAATATCAATCCCCTCGCGCAGGAGGTTAATGCCAACCAGTACGTCAAACTCGCCCGCTTTAAACTGGCGCAAAATTTCCACACGCTCTAAGGAGTCAATATCACTATGCAAATAGCGCGTTTTGATTTTTTTGGTTACAAAAAACTCACTTAAATCTTCCGCTGTTTTTTTGGTAAGGGCCAACACTAGCGTGCGTTCGCCCCGGTTTTTATGTTCGGTAATTTTCTCCACCAAGTGGTCAATTTGCCCCTCGGTAGGGTGCAAAATAACTTTCGGGTCCACCAGGCCGGTGGGGCGGATGACTTGCTCCACAATATGGTTGCCGCTGACGGTCAGTTCGTACGGGCCCGGCGTGGCAGACACAAACACCGTGGAGGGAAGGAGTTTTTCAAATTCGTCAAATTTTAGCGGACGGTTATCCAGGGCCGAGGGCAAGCGAAAGCCAAAATCTACGAGCATTTGCTTGCGCGCGCGGTCCCCATTAAACATTCCGCGCACTTGCGGCAGTGCCACGTGGGATTCGTCCACAAACATCAAAAAATCGTCAAAGCGTTTGAAATAATCCAGTAGGCACTGCGGGCGTTCGCCCTCCTTACGTCCGTCCATATAGCGCGAATAGTTTTCTATGCCACTGCAAAACCCGGCCTGGCGGATCATTTCCAGGTCGTACTCGGTACGCTGTTTCAAGCGGTAGGCCTCCATTTCTTTGCCTTGGGCTACTAAATCGGCATGGCGCAGTTGCAAATCGTGCTCAATTTGGGCAAGGGCGTTTTGTGTGTCCTCATCCGTCGCCACAAAGTGCTTGGCAGGATAAATCCACGCTTCGTCCAGTTCCGCCACGACGTTGCCCGTAATGGGGTGGATTTCGTAAATATGTGCAATGGTTTTGCCCGCAATTTCCACGCGAATAGCGTTTTGCGAGTACGGCGTCATCACGTCCGTGAACGGACCGCGCATGCGGAACTTGCCGGAGGTAAATTCAATTTCGTCGCGCTGATATTGGATTTTGATGAGGTGGCCGGAGAGTTGCCCGCGGGTCATTTCGGCCCCTTTTTTGACGTAAATGCGCATTTCGTTAAAACTATCCGGCGAGCCAATGTTGTAAATGCACGATACGGACGCCACGACAATTACGTCGCGCCGCATGAGGAGCGACGTGGTGGCCTTGAGACGCAATTTATCAATTTGCTCGTTCACGGCGGAGTCTTTTTCAATATACGTGTCCGTCTGCGGGATATACGCCTCGGGCTGGTAATAATCGTAATATGAAATAAAATACTCTACCGCGTTGTGCGGGAAGAACTGTTTAAACTCGCCATACAGTTGGGCGGCTAGTACTTTGTTGGGCGACAAAATAAGCGTCGGGCGGTTTAGCTTGGCGATGACGTTGGCCATGGTAAACGTCTTGCCCGAGCCCGTAACCCCCAACAATGTTTGGCGTTTATCGCCCGCCAGCACGCCTTTTACAAGGGCGTCAATAGCCTTGGGCTGGTCCCCGGCCGGCTTAAAATTGGAAACGAGTTTAAATGCGTCCATAGATATATTGTACTTAATAAACAGCTTACAACATAGTTCTCCCAATTTTATATACTATTAATAAGTTGTTATTTCCCTTAGGATAGGAGCCCAAACCCATTATGGATTGGAGTTTAGTCGTTAACTCGTTTATCGGTATTATTGCTATTTTAAACCCTATCGGTAACGTGCCGATTTTTTTGGAGCATGTAGAAAACGAAACACCCAAGGTCCAACGCGCCGTGGCCCTTTTAATGGCCGGGGCTATCTTTGGGCTACTGTTGGTGTTCTTTTTATTCGGTAACCGCATTTTGACCATGTTTGGTATTACCATCCCCGCGTTCCGCTTAGCCGGGGCGGTGATTATTTTGCGCGTGGGGTTGCGGATGTTACAAGGGAAAAGCAAATTTGAAAATAGCGGCATCCAAACCGCCGCGTCCTCCGGCACTACTTTTGACCAGGCCCGCAACAGCTTAAGCCACATTTTAGTTCCCGTTGCTATGCCACTATTTATTGGGCCCGGGTCTATTACCACCGTTATTTTGTACGCCGAAAAAAGCACCACCCTGGCTATGACTATGAGTATGGTGTTTGTACTGTTTTTAAGCGCGTGCATTGTAGGGGCGTGTTTAGTAAGCGCACGTTATATTTTCAGCAAAATTGGCCCAAACGGCACGCAAATTGTCATCCGGTTTATGGGTATGATTTTGTGCGCGATTGCCATGCAGTTTATGATTGACGGCATTGCCCAATTACTGCCCGGCACCTTAAATGCGGACTTTATCCACGTGCATAGTAACTAACCATGGCAAACCTTATTTTCCCGGCGGGCTACCAAAGCACGACCGATTTACAACAAACCCAAAAAGCCATTAAGCTTATTAAAGATACGTTCCAATTTAAGTTAGCTACGGCACTTAATTTGCAACGCGTTTCCGCGCCGCTATTTGTGGAAAAAAACAGCGGCTTAAATGACGATTTAAACGGCACAGAACGGCCGGTTGCGTTTGACATCAAGCAAACCGGCGTGGAGGCCGTGATTGTCCATTCGCTAGCCAAGTGGAAACGCATGGCCCTAAAATGGTACAAATTTGCTCCCGGCACGGGCTTATATACGGATATGAACGCGATTCGCCGTGACGAAGAAACTGACAATTTGCACTCCATTTACGTGGACCAGTGGGACTGGGAGCGCATTATTACCCCGGACGAACGCACTCCGGAATTTTTACAAGAAACCGTACGCAAAATTGTGCATGCATTGACAGATACCCTGGCTGAACTTAAAAAAAATTACCCGCAAGTAAAAACAACGCTCTGCCCGGATGTATATTTTATTTCCACGCGACAGTTGGAAGAAAAATACCCCTCGTTAACACCCAAAGAGCGCGAAAAAGAAATTACCAAACAGTACGGCACAGTGTTTGTCAGCCAAATTGGGGGACCGTTAAAAAACGGACTTCCGCACGACGGACGCGCCCCGGACTATGATGACTGGAATTTAAACGGCGATTTACTGGTTTATAACGAGGTACTACAAGATGCGTTTGAAATTTCTTCCATGGGCATCCGCGTCAACGCGCAAAGTTTGCAGGCGCAACTTGCCGCCGCAAATTGTTTAGACCGGATGAAATACCCCTATCATCAGCGCATTGTTTCCGGCGAATTACCGCTGACAATTGGCGGCGGGATTGGGCAAAGCCGCCTGTGTATGCTGATGTTAGGCAAAGCGCACATTGGAGAGGTGCAATCCTCGCTATGGCCGGCCCACATGCGCAAAATCTGTGCCGACCACGGCATTAACCTGCTGTAGAAACTTTTACCATAATATGGTATAATAAGACTATAGTAGCCTTGATTTTCGGGCAGTTGGCGTAGCGCTTGCTAAATAAAGTTCGTCCGCATGGCGGACGCGCTGAGCAAGCAAAGCAAGACGTAAAGCAGTAACCCTGATTTTCGGGCAGTCGGCGCAGCGCTTGCTAAACAAAGTTCGTCCGCATGGCGGACGCGCTGAGCAAGCAAGGCAAAACGTAAAGTAGTAACCCTGATTTTCGGGCAGTTGGCGCAGCGCTTGCTAAACAAAGTTCGTCCGCATGGCGGACGCGCTGAGCAAGCAAGGCAAAACGTAAAGTAG
>CACWMG010000004.1:26695-72362 GCA_902761975.1 Candidatus Avelusimicrobium pecoris
GACGCGCTGAGCAAGCAAGGCAAAACGTAAAGTAGTAACCGATTTTCGGGCAGTTGGCGCAGCGGTAGCGCGTCCGCCTCACACGCGGAAGGTCACAGGTTCAAATCCTGTACTGCCCACCATTTAAAGTCTCCCTTGTGGAGGCTTTTTTGCTATACTATTTTTATGAAAGAAAACACTTCTAAATTTGCACCCATTAACACCATTTGTTTAATGATTTTAGCTACAAGTGCCGCTACGTGGGTACTTGTCTATACCAAAACGGTTTTAATGCCGTTTGTAATTGCGCTTTTTATTTCTATGCTGGCCAATTCGTCCGCCACGTGGATGAACCGCCAATGGAAAGTGCCCTACAACTTGGGCATTGTGCTTAATTTTGCCGTGTTTATGACGGTTATTATTGCGTCTATTTCTTTTATTTCCAACTCTATTGAAAGTTTTGTGTCCGGCGCCGATATTTACGCCGACCGTTTCAATGACAGTTTGGATTGGATTGCAAACAAAGCCGCCGTCTATCATATTCACATCAACGCTGATTTTATTACGGACTCTTTAACCAAAATTCCCGTATTTAATATGGTCAAAAGCGTGGGTAGTTTAATTATGTCTTTCTTTACCAATACGCTACTGATTACGCTTTTTGTAATCTTTATTTTTATGGGGAAAGCCTCGGCCGAAAAGCCGTCTTTAGTAGGCAAACTGCAAAAGCAAATTTCGTTTTACTTGCTGGTTAAAATCAGCGTTTCTATTTTGGCCGCGGTTTGTACCTGGCTGGTACTCACGAGCGTTAAGACGGAGCTTGCCCTAATGCTGGCCGTACTTACATTCATTTTAAATTTTATCCCCAACATTGGCCCCTTAATTGCCACGGTGGCCCCACTACCTGTTCTCTTTTTGCAATACGGTTTTGATTGGCAAATGCTCTTAGTGCTTGTTGCGTTAACCGCCGTTCACTTTGTAGTGGGCAACATTTTGGAAACCCGCTGGCTGGGAAAAGGCATGAACTTGGACCCGATTGTGGTAGTAGCCAGTTTAATCTTTTGGGCCCTGGTATGGGGCGTGATGGGGGCGCTACTGGCAGTACCGCTTACCGCCATTATTAAGATGATTTTGGAACAGCACGAAACTACCCAACCGGTGGCCCGCTTTTTAGGCGGAGGATACTCGTTTAAATGACCCAAAACCCTTGGCTTTTTATTCCTACGCTTTACCTGGCGGAAGGATTTCCGTATATTATTATTAACACGGTGTCCGTCATTTTGTATGGGGCCTTGGGCTATTCTAACGAACAAATTACTTTGTGGACCGGTTGGCTTTATTTACCGTGGGTGTTAAAAATGTTTTGGAGCCCGCTGGTGGACGCCCGCTCTACCAAACGCCGCTGGCTGTTGGGCGCGCAAAGTGCCATGAGTGCGGTGCTACTGGCCTTATCCGGGCTGATTTGTTTTTACGCATTTACGCATGCTCCGCAAGCTAACCACTCGTTTTTTGTCTTATCTTTGCTAGGGTTTTTTATCGGGGCCTTTGTGTCTGCCACGTTAGATATTGCTACCGACGGTTATTATTTGCTGGCCCTTACCCCGCAAGAGCAAGGTTATTTTGTAGGGATTCGCACCATTTTCTACCGTATCGCCATGATCTTGGGAAGCGGTATCTTAGTCTCTGCCACCGGCTATTTGGCACAACACGGGGTGCCTTCCCCTTACAACTGGGCCCTCTTTTTAGGTTCTTTGGGCTTATTTTTTGCAGGATGCGCGGTTTATCACCAAGCTATTTTGCCAAAACCCCGTGCCGATAAATCCGCCGCCGTAACGCAAACACGCGCGTGGAAAGAATCGTTTGGAGAGTATTTCACACAAAAAAATATCCTCTCTATTTTGCTTTTTATTTTACTCTACCGCTTTGGCGAGGCCTTGCTGGAAAAAATTGTCCCGCTCTTTTTACTTAAACCCGCTACCGAGGGAGCCCTGGGTATTTCCATGCAAGATTTTGGGCTCATTAAAGGGACCCTGGGCCTGGGTGCAATTATTGCCGGCAATCTGTTAGGCGGGTGGCTGTTAGGCAAATTTGGCTTTAAAAAATGTATTTGGCCCTTTGCGGTGGCACTGGTACTACCTAACATTTTTTACGTGTATATGGCCGCTACAAAACCGGGCCTATCCACCGTAGCTACGCTGATTACATTAGAAAATTTTGGCTACGGACTGGCTATGATGGCCCTAACGGTGTTTATTATGTATGTATCGCAAGGCACCTATAAAACTTCTCACTACGCTATTTCCACGGGGATTATGGCCCTGGGGATGATGGTGCCGTCTATGCTATCGGGCAAAATGCAAGCCGCACTGGGATACGAAAATTTCTTTTGGGTTGCTTTTGTAATCAGTTTAGTAACCTTTGCTATTGTACCTTTGGCCTTTCATATTCAAGCGATAGATGAGGCGGAAAAAAATAAATGAAATTACCTACTACCGAACAAATAAATCCCCGTACCACCCGCTTGGACGCACTTACCCCGCGTGGGTTAGCGCGCATATTTAATACGGAAGATTTTAACGCCGCCCGCGCCGTTAAAAAGGCCGCCAAAGAGATTGCGGCGGTAATGGTGCAAGCCGCCCGCACGTATGCCAGTGGACACAAAATTATTTTTATAGGGGCGGGCACAAGCGGCCGATTAGGGATTTTGGAAGCCGTAGAATGTGTGCCTACCTTTGGCACGAAGCCTTCACAAATTATCGGGCTGATTGCCGGGGGAAGAAAAGCGGTGTTCCGCTCGCAAGAAGGAGCTGAAGACAACGCCGCGCAAGGGGCCCGGGAAATTGCCCAACAAGCGCACGAGGAAGACTTGGTCATTGGCCTTGCCGCCAGTGGCAACACACCCTATGTGCAAGGGGCGCTCCAACAAGCACACCAACTAGGGGCACATACCGCGCTTATTTCTTGCAACGAAAACGCACGCACCACCTATGCGGATATCCACCTTTATTTACCGACGGGGCCGGAGGCCCTTACCGGATCTACGCGCCTAAAAGCGGGTACGGCCACCAAAATGGCACTCAATGCAATTACCACCGGTGCTATGACGCTATGTGGCAAAACGTATGGCAACCTAATGGTGGATGTGCAACCCACCAACCAAAAACTGCTATCCCGCGCCGTACGCCTGATTTGCACAGTGGCACAAACGGACGAAAAAACCGCCCGCCGCTTATTGGTAGCTTCCGGCAAAAACGTTAAAACGGCTATTGTGATGCACCGCCAAAAATGCACGCGCGCGCAAGCCCAAAAATTACTAAAAAAATCAAAAGGCCGCTTGGCGGGGGTACTAAAATGAAAAAATTAGTTTTGGGCCTCATGAGTGGCACCAGTGCCGACGGGCTTACCGTGTGTGCCATTGTACCGCACCCCTTTAAAATAGTGCATTTTAAAAATTATTCTTATACGCCCCAATTTCAGCATACCTTATTAACCGCGTACGCGCTTAAAGCGCCCCAATTAAGCCAGCTACACTACCAAATTGGCGCGCATTACGCCAAAACGGTCCTCCAATTTTTAAAAGATTTTCACCTTACCCCGGCGCAAATTATAGCCGTGGGGATGCACGGGCAAACCGTTTATCACGGGCCGCAGGATAAAACGCCGAACACGCTTCAACTGGGGGAGCCCTCGTTTTTAGCGGCCGCACTGAACTGCCCGGTGGTGAGTGATTTTCGCGCGCTGGATATCGTATTAGGCGGCCAAGGGGCGCCCCTCATTCCATTTTTTGACCAATACATTTTTGGCAAAAAATCGCCCAAAATGCTCCTAAACATTGGGGGCATTTCCAATTTATCTATCGTCGGGAAAAACATACAAACGCAGGGATTTGATTGTGGCCCCGGCAATACGCTTATAGACCTGGCTTGCCAAGCGCATTTTAAAAAACCGTTTGATACAAACGGCTCATTAGCCGCACGCGGCACGCCGGACAAAATGCGCGTGCAAAAGTTACTTAAACAAAAATTTTTCCGCACGCGCCCCCCTAAAAGTTTGGACAAAAACACGTTTGGAGCGGCTTATTTAAAACGCTATTTTTCGATTAAAAATCCGCATGATTTACTGGCCACCCTTACGTATTTTACCGCGGCGGCTACCGCGCAAAGTATTGCGCAGTTTGTGCCCGCTAACGAGCAAAAAGAACTGATTATTTCCGGCGGCGGTTGCTACAACAAAACCTTACTGCGTTTTTTGCAAGCATTACTGCCCCACGTTCACATTTCAACCTCGGCCGCCTATGGCATAGACCCACACGCCAAAGAGGCCGCCGCGTTTGCCTTGTTTGCCTGGCTGTGCCTCAAACGCCGCACCAATCACTGTGCCGGTGCCACAGGCGCGCAAAAAAATGCTATCCTGGGGAAAATAACGTATGCTTAACATAACGCGTTTAGTGTTTCCCGGTTTTTGGTTTGGCAAAACGCCCGAAGAGGACGCCCTGGCTTTGGCGCGCGCCGGAGTGGGCGGCTTTTGCCTCTATGGCGGCACCAAAACAGCCGTAGCCACTCTTACGCGCAAATTGCGCGCCGCTTCCCCCTTGCCGCGTTTGTTAATTGCCGCCGATTATGAAGACGGTCTGGGCCGTTGGTTACCTGACGCCGAATTGTTACCGTCCAACTTAGCAATTGGGGCGGCCGATGACGAGCAACTGGCTTTTGAAAAGGGCTATATTACCGCGCGCGAGGCGCTACACATTGGCGTAGATTGGGTGTTTGCACCGGTGGTGGACCTGGCCAATAACGCCGCCAATCCTATTGTAAACACGCGCTCTTTTGGCGCGGACCCTAACCACGTGGCGCGCCTGGCGGGTGCGTTTATGAAAGGGCTTTCGCAAGGCGGGGCGCTGAACTGTTTAAAACACTTCCCCGGGCACGGCAACACAACTACCGACTCCCACATGGCCATGCCCGTAGTTACCGACACCTTGCCCCAACTTCAAAAAGAAACCTTGGTCCCGTTTATAAAATTGTTACCGTTGGCCGATAGCGTCATGGCCGGGCACTTGCTCGTCCCCGCGCTAGACGATAAAAACCCTGCCTCCCTTTCCAAAACGATTATCCACGGGCTTTTACAAGAAGCTATGGGCTTTACACGCTGTATATGCACAGATGCGCTTTTAATGAAAGCCCTGGGGGATGAAAAGCAAGCCGCTTTGCAAGCGCTAGACGCCGGTGCGCATATTTTACTGGTGCCCGAAAACCCCTTTGAGCTGATTGAATTTTTAAAATTACAAGTATTTCCGGATGAGGTGTTAAAACGGGCCGAGCGCGTGCTTAACGGGCTTTGCGCGCAAGCGGACGAACTGGCCGCCACCGCTAAAAAAGTGCCGTTTTCCGCACCTGATTTTATGCAACAAGTGGCACGCAAAGCGCTTGTTCCCCTGGGGCACTTCCCGCCGGTAGAGCCGGGGGACACGGTGCATCTATTAAATGTAGGGAATGACGAAAATTTTTCATCCGTCCCTTTTATTGACACGTTACGTGCCTACGGCATTATTACGGAAGATTTCAAAGACCCGGCACAAACCGATACGCTCATTATTTTATTTTGGCGCCGCTACAAACCGTTCTCGGGCAAGATTGGGCTGACAGACGAAGAAACCACGCTTGTGAATAACGCGGTTAAAAATGTGCGCCGCACGCTACTGATTTGTTTTGCTAACCCTTTTGCCGCCGCGCACGTGAACACGGAGGGGCAACTCTTAGCGTTTAGCCCATCGGAGGTGTTTCAGCAAGCGGCGGCGGAATGTGTGATGGGTTTATTTGAGCCGGTGGGCAAACTGCCCATGAAATTATAAAACTTTCGTGACTTCCCCGTAGCACAGGTTGTTTTCGGCACGTACAATTTGTACGCGCACCAACCCATGTGCCTGGGTGTTTGCGGGAAGAAGAACTTGCTGAAAGTTGGACGTTATGCCATGCACGGCACCGCCCTTTTTTTCTTCTATAAAAACTTCTTGCACAGTGCCCACCAAACTGGCGGCAAAGTCCGCGCGTAACTGCTTATCTAATGCACGCAATTTGTCGGCACGGCGTTTAATTTCCTCGTGCGCAAGTTGCGGCAATTTGGCGGCCGGCGTACCCGGGCGCGGAGAATAACTAAATACGTGCAGGCCCGCCAATTGCTGACTTTTAATAAACTGATAGGTGGTTTGAAAATCCGTTTCTGTTTCGGTAGGGTAGCCGGCAATTACGTCAGCAAAGATGCCAATTTGCGGTACTTGTTCACGCAAATTGGCCACGCGCCTGGCATAATCTGCCGTGGTGTAATGGCGGTTCATGTCACTCAAAATTTTGTCGCACCCGGCTTGCAAGGGCAAGTGGAAATAATTGCAAAACCGCGCCGGATATTGGTGCATGTGGGTAATCACGCCGTCCGTTACCGTTGGCAATTCTATGGACGAAAAACGCACGCGAAAGGTACCCGGTAGTTGCGCAATCTGCGCGCACAAGGCGGCTAGATCTGCCCCCGTTTGGGGACACAAATAATTGCCAATGTTAATGCCGGTGAGCACAATTTCCAAAAACCCGTTTTGCACAAGCTGTTTAATTTCACGCAAAACATCTGCCACGGGCTTACTGCGCTTTACACTGCGCGCATAAGGCACAATGCAGTACGAGCAAAAATTGTCGCACCCGTCCTGGATTTTAATAAACGCGCGGCTGTGCCCTTCATGGCCGGAGACCGTCCAGCAAATGTCGTTTTGTGCAAACAGCACGCGCCCCAAATCATATTTCCCTACTATTTCCACCGTTGGGAATGTGGCAGTAATATGTTCTTTGTGTGCGGCCGCATAGCACCCGGTCAACACCAAACGTGCCGACGGATTGCGCCGCAAAATTTGGCGGACTAATTTTTCTACATCTTTATCGGCCTGATGAGTTACGGTGCAAGTGTTTAACAAACAAATATCGGCCGTTTCAAAACTTTTTGCCGGGGTAAATCCGGCGCGTTTGAACTCTTCCAAAATGGCTTGGCTTTCCACCTGGTTGACGCGGCAACCGAACGTTTTAATAAAAAAAGTGGTCATAACAGTTTTGCCGCCACCGCTATACACGCGGTTTCCGCGCGCAAGATGTTCACGCCCAGCGTAACAGGCAATACGCCGTGGCTTTGCGCCAGGGAAACTTCTTCTTGCGTCCACCCGCCCGCCGGGCCGATATATACGCGCACCGCTGGGGGATTTTTAAGTTGTTGCATGCCCCACGCTAGTGTGTGGGCTTGTTCGGCCTCATAGGCCAGCAGGGCCGGGCCCGGCTGCGTGAGGGCTTTTTCAAAAGGCATAGGCGGTAAAATTTGGGGGATAAACGGCGTATCACACTGCTTACAGGCGGACACCATAATTTGGTGCCAACGGTCATTTTTACCGTCGTATTTTTTGAGTACGTCGTACTCACTGCGCGCCGACAGTAACGGCAAAAACGCACTTACACCCAGTTGCGTGCCCTTATCTAGCACTTCTTCCAACCCGGTACGGGAATTGGGCACAAAGGCCAAGGTTAACTGGAGCGGCACGCGGCGCACCGGGCACGGCTCCAAGAGCGTTCCGCGCACAAATTTTTTTTGCACTTTATCAATGCGCCCCTTGAATTGCTTGCCCGTGCCGTCAAACACGCGGATAATGTCCCCCTCTTTATGGCGTGCCACGGCGCACGCGTGGTGCGCTTCGGCGTCGTTTAAAAAAAATTCGGTTTGTTTAATATCGGCCAGGTATTGGGGCATTATGTTTTTACTCCTCTTTTATTCTACATAATTTCCGCCTCATTTCGCCCTGCCTTTGTGATGCGTTTCTTATAATCCTAAAGGGCAGTCCGCACAACACAGGTCTGCTGCGAAAGCAACCTTGTTGAGTTCGGTATAATAAGCCGTTTTTTAAACTAGATAGACCCCAATAAATAGATGGGTTAGTTCAGTTCCGGGTAGAGCGGGAATTTTTGTAAAAATTCCTTTACTTGCGCGGCTATGCCCGCTAAGTAGGCGTCGTCCTGGTGGTGGGTAAGCGCGTCGTCAATAAACGCGGCTACTTGGGCCATGTCCGCCTCTTTCATGCCGCGCGTAGTGATAGCCGGCGTTCCAATGCGTAGGCCACTGGTAACAAACGGTTTTTCCGGGTCAAAAGGGATCGTGTTTTTGTTAGCCGTAATACCGGCTTTATCCAAGGCGGCTTCGGCCACTTTGCCTGTCATATGTTTGTTACGCAAATCCACACACATCACGTGGCAATCCGTGCCGCCCGCTACCAGGCGGTAACCGCGCGCTTGCAGTTCTTTGGCTAAGGCCTGCGCGTTCACTTTAATTTGATGTTGGTACGTTTTAAACTGCGGTTTTAACGCCTCGCCAAAACAGACGGCTTTGCCCGCAATTACGTGCATTAAAGGGCCGCCTTGTGCGCCGGGGAACACGGCCGAGTTAATGGCTTTGGCTAAACTTTCTTTGCACAAAATTAAGCCCCCGCGCGGGCCGCGTAACGTTTTGTGGGTGGTGGTGGTTACTACGTCGGCATACGGCACCGGGCTAGGGTATTCCCCCGCCGCTACTAAGCCCGCGTAGTGGGCAATATCACACGCCAAGTACGCCCCGCAACTATCAGCAATTTCACGCAATTTTTTCCAGTCAAAAATGCGCGAATAGTTGGACGCCCCTGCCAAAATGAGTTTGGGTTGGTGTTCCTTAGCCAGTTTAGCGGCTTCTTCGTAATCAATTTCTTCGGTATCGGGGCGGACGTTCATGGCAATGATGTTATAGAGTTTGCCGGAAAAATTTAAGGGGTGCCCATGCGTCAAGTGTCCGCCGTGGGATAAGTTAAGGCCCAGTACGGTGTCACCGGGTTTTAACAAGGCAAAATACACGGCCATATTGGCCTGTGCGCCGGAGTGGGGTTGCACGTTGGCATGTTCGGCCCCAAAAAGCTTTTTGGCGCGCTCAATGGCTAAGGTTTCCACTTGGTCCACAAATTCGCACCCGCCATAATAGCGTTTGCCGGGGTAGCCCTCGGCATATTTATTGGTTAATACCGAGCCTTGGGCTTGCATTACCGCCAAAGAGGTAAAATTTTCGGAGGCAATCAGTTCCAGTTTTTCGCGCTGGCGTTGTAATTCTTTAGAAACGGCGGCAAAAACTTCCGGGTCGGTTTGTTGCAAATTGGGATACATAAAAACCTCCAAAATTTTTATTTAATTTTATGTGATTATTTCATATAATTTACTAAATAGCAGTACAAAAAATCCAGTATGAGGTGTAAAAAATGGCAAAACTAACCAAGAAAGACTTTCTCAAAAACACAATCAAACACATTGATATGAAAAAATACAATGTGGTACCGATGGTGGAAGCATTTGAGAATATGGCGTATGCGTCGCGCGAAGTGGCGCGTGCCAGCAAAATCTACAACATGATGCTAAGTGACAAAAATTGCTCCGTCATTTTGTGTATTGCCGGTTCGTTAATTTCCGCCGGGATGAAAAAAATTATTGTGGATATGATTCAAAACCACATGGTGGATGCCATTGTTTCCAACGGGGCAAACATTGTGGACCAAGACTTCTTTGAAGCTTTGGGGTTTAAACACTATATCGGTACCCCCTACAACCAAGACGATAACCTCTTGCGCGATTTACACATTGACCGCATTTACGATACCTATATTGATGAAGACCAACTGAAAGTATGCGACGAAACCATTTATAAAATCTGCAACGCGTTAGAGCCGCGCCCCTATTCTTCCCGCGAATTTATTTGGGAAATGGGTAAATGGTTAGAGAAAAAAGGCAAAGGCAAAGACAGCGTAGTTTATAACGCTTACAAATACGGCGTGCCGATATTTGTGCCCGCGTTTAGCGACTGCTCGGCCGGGTTTGGCTTTGTAATGCACCAAGCCGAAAATCCTGCATCCCACATCTCTATTGACAGCGCCAAAGATTTCTTAGAACTGACGCAAATTAAAATGAAAGCCAAAGAAACTGGTCTTATGATGTGGTCCGGCGGGGTGCCGAAAAACTTTGCGCAAGATACCGTAGTAGCCGCCGAGGCCTTAGGGGCCGAAATCCCCATGCACAAATATGCGGTGCAAATTACCGTGGCCGACGTGCGCGACGGGGCCCTGTCCGGCTCTACCTTAAAAGAAGCCTCTAGCTGGGGGAAAGTATCCACCGCCTTGGAACAAATGGTATATGGTGAATGTACCACGCTTATTCCGCTCATCATTGGCTACGGATACCACAAAGGGGCTTGGAAAAAACGCAAAGCCACCAACTACGTTAAATTCTTACAAGAATTAGACGCTAAAAACGCAAAAGCTAAGGCCAAAAAAACCAAATAATGTAGTGCATGCGTTTTAAAACCGCGCTTGTTAGTTTATTACTCTTCTGCCCGTGTGCATATTGCTACGGGCAGTTGCGTTTTGCAAGTGTCGGGGGCGAAAAAGGTTACTCCGCCATGCGGGCCAGTTACCGCGCGGACCTGGACAACGGGTTTATTTTAATTCCGCAGTACGGCTACTACCGCATGAGTGACAAAGAAATTGATGAAGCCGGGTCCACTTCACGCTATTCCTTGGAAGGACTCTATGAAGTGAGTGACTCTTGGCAAGTATTAGCACAATTGATGTGGCAACCCCAAACCTTGGGATATGAAGGAATGGGTTATTGGGGCGGAGTTGCCTGGCAACCGTTTTATTATTTCAGCGGGATTAAAGAACCGTGGCTCCGGGTAAAACTAGGGCAGGAACGCACCCGCAGTTATGTGGACGCAACAGGAAAGGATTTGCCCAGTGGGTTTAGACAGGTGGCCACTTCCGGCTTTGCCGAGGCAGAAATGGACGTACTGCATTTTCATTTGCAAGCGGCGTGGCAGAAAGTGATAAAATATAGTAGCCGCGTGCCGCACAACGTTACGTTTAGTTGGGCGGAAGTGCCGTATATGACGGCTGTTTTGCAAGGATACATTAAAGACGCCTATGCCCTGCGGGTAAGTTACCCCACACGGATGGTTACCCCTTATGTGTCCTTGGCACGCTATCATTACGATCAACGCCGCCAAGTGGCCGGAGCCGTTAGTGCCGGGCTTCACGTAAATGTATGGGGTGCAGACGTAACGGGCGGTATAGAGGTTTTTGAACCGCGGCGCGACAAAAACCGTAAAACATATTTTTCGCTTTCTTTAGAAGTGCCTATGTAAAAAGTAAAACACGCCCAAGCGTGAAAAAGTGTAGAGGTTAATTATGGAAAATACAAAACAATATGTCAGCTTAGCTAATAAATACCGTCCCCAAACCTTTGAAGATATGGTGGGGCAGGAAAGTATTTCCAAAACCCTGCAAAATGCACTTAAGCTGGGGCGCATTGGACATGCGTATTTATTTTACGGGCCGCGCGGGTGCGGTAAAACCACCACAGCGCGTATTTTGGCCAAAGCACTTAACTGTACCGGGCACGGAGAAAATGGCCCTACCGATAAGCCTTGCGGCAAATGTCCCCAATGTTTAGAAATTGCCCAAAGCGCCGATTTAGACGTATTGGAACTAGACGCCGCCAGTAACACACAAGTAGAAAAAGTACGGGAAGCTATCATTGATACGGTGGCATTAGCCGCCAGCCGGGACCGCTTTAAAGTGTTTATCTTGGACGAAGTGCACATGCTCTCAGCCAGCTCTTTTAATGCGCTACTTAAAACCATTGAGGAGCCGCCGGCCCATGTTGTTTTTATCTTAGCTACCACGGAAAAACACAAAGTACCTGCCACCATTGTCAGCCGCTGCCAAACGTTTCGCTTCCGCCCGCTAACAGCGGACGAAATCAGCACACATTTAGTAGAACTGGCCGAAGCGGAAGGGATTGATTTATCTGTAGGGGCGGCCAAAATTATTGCCAAAAATGCCAGCGGTGCCATGCGCGACGGACTTACCCTCTTGGACCGCGCTATTGCCTATTGCGGCGATCATGTAGATGAAAAAGCAGTGGCGGAAATGTTAGGGCTTACTTCTAATGAACTCCTCAAAGACGCTGTAGATGCGTTATGCCACAAAGATAATGCCAAAATGCACCAAGTATTTGTGACGTTACAAGCCGAAGGGTTTGATGCTAACACATTTCTAAAAGATTTAAAAAACACGCTGGGGGATTTATTTTATTTGACGCTGGGCCAAGGCAGTGAGCCTTTTGAAGGGGCGTCCGCCATTATAGCGGGTATTTCCAGCGGATTTTTAGCACGCTTAACGCGCAAACTCAACAAACTAATTGACGAAGTAAAATTTTCGGACAATGCTTTAGTCAGTGCTGAAGTCGGCTTGTTTACCGTGATGGACAGCGTCGTGGATATTGATAGTTTTATCCGCCGCCTGGAAGCGCTAGAAGGGGGAAATGTACTGCCGCCTACCACGCCCACACCGGCTGTACCACCGGCTAAAAAAACGGCTTCACGCACCACAGCGCCCAAAGCAACTCCTACAAACATAGTAGCCAAGACACCCGTTCAACAAGCGGAACCAACGGTGGAAAAAACAGTTTCCACCGAGCCCGTACCGGTATTAGACAAAAAAATTTCCAACCGCCAGGTATGGGACAAAATGATGACGAAATTTTCGTCTAGCCCGTTTGTGTATGACGTAATGATTAACTGCGCGGTGGAATTTACTACGCAAGACACCTGGACGCTGACTTTTGCCTCCGGCAAAGAGTTTTACCAAATCCCGGCACAACATAAACTGGCGGAATTGTCCGCGGCGGCCAGTGAAATTTCCGGCCGAAAAATTACAATTCAACTAACCGAAGATAAAACCGCAACCCTACCCACGGCCCCGGCGGCCAAAGTAGCGGCCCCAACAACGGCCAATAACAATACTATTACTGACGAAGAACCTTTTGCCAAGGGACCGTTTGAAACACAAACGACAGACGCAGAAAATGCGCCCGAAGAAATCAAAGATATTTTAGAAATGTTCCCCGGAGAGTTAATTGCTTAATATCCGCCCCTTAGACCGCCTTGTGCGCGCACTCAAACGGTTGCCCGGCGTAGGACCGCGGCAAGCCGAGCGCTTTGCTACGTATTTTTTGCGTGCCAGCCAGGGCGAGGTGGAAGAGTTTATGTCCGCGTTAAGCGAGATGAAATCGGCGGTCGTATTATGCCCGCAATGTTTTGCTTATAGCGAAGGGGGCCTGTGTGAAATTTGCCGTGATTCTTCGCGTGAGGTCAGCCAAATTTGTGTAGTGGAAGACCCGCAAGACATTGAGGCAATTGAAAAAACCGGTGCTTATAAAGGGTTATACCACGTACTGCATGGGGCTATTTCCCCGATGGAAGGGCGCGGAGCCGAACACGTAAAAGTGCGCGAATTATTGGCCCGCGTACAAAAAGCCTCCCCCCAAATTAAAGAAATTATTTTAGCTACCGACCCGGATAGCGAGGGCGAAACCACCGCGCTTTACTTGGCCGATTTACTGCGCAACCAAGTGGAGCAAATTACACGCATTGGCTATGGGGTACCGCTAGGTGGGGATATTGATTATATGGATGAGATGACGCTGGGGTATTCGCTCAAGGGAAGGACGAAAATATAAAACGACCCCGGTGATGTGGCGCTATACGTGGACCAACAATTTGCTAAATTTGAGTACTGACTATTTACTCCGGTAAATATTTTAAAAATCGCTGTTTTGCTCCTTGCTTATGCATCCCGATATTTATAAACGCCCCCTACTGCTACTACTTCTCTTGCTCATAGCGGGGATTTCTTTTTTCTACAAACCTACACCGGCTCCAAACGATATTCACTCTTTTTTACCCCAAAAACACGTAACCATTACCGGGCAGGTAGAGCGCTTTTATACGCAAAAACCCACCTCTAATAATGTGATTGTAAAAGTTCGTTCGGTGGATGGGCAACCCGCAGGCGGCCTGGTATATGCACGGCTTAAAAATAGGGAGCCTTTGTGGAAAGACACGCTGGAAATTTCCGGCCGCTTGCAAGAGCCCTACGGCACAGACCTTTTAGGCAATTTTAACTGGCGCAAATATCTAGCGCACAAACACGTATTTACCGAAATCAAGAGCGACAACGCGCGCGTGGTAAAACCGGCCGCGTGGGGGTGGCGCGCCTTACGTTTTGTGCGCGGGGATATTCTGCGCGTATTTAACCAAAGTTTCCCGGCACCCTTGGCGCAAATTGCGGGCGGGGTACTCCTAGGGGAACGGGGCGATTTAACGCCGCAACTGCTAAGCGCGTTTCAAGACAGCGGGGCTATTCACCTACTGGTAGCGTCCGGCGGGAACGTGGGGTTTGTAACGCTCATGAGCTTGGCGTTTTGCGGACTATTTGGGGTGGGGCGCAAAAAAGCATTATGGGCGGCATTGTTGGTGGCGGGGATTTACACCCTGATTGCCGGGGCGGACGCACCACTACTGCGTGCTTATTTTATGACGGTGTGCGGATGTGCCGGGTATTATTTGGGGCGCAATAGCGGAGTGTGGCAGGGGTTGGTCCTTTCGTGCGTGGTTATTTTGCTTGCCAGTCCGGCGTCTTTGTTTGAAACGGGATTTCAAATGTCTTTCTTAGCTACGGCGGGGCTTATTATGGGGCTAGCCAATTATCCCGTGCCCGCCAAATGGTCTAAAATAGGGCGGTTTTTTGCCCAAATTTTTGTGGCTACCTTGGCGGTGCAACTTATATTACTGCCTGTATTCACCAACGTATTTTATAAGGTGTCTTTGACGGGGCTTATTGCCAATATGGTGCTGGTGCCGCTAGCGTCTGTGCTGTTGGCACTTAGTTTTGCCTACTACGTGCTTAGTGTGCTACGCGTGGGGATTTTGCTGTATTACCCAACGGTTTTTTGTTTGGAAATTTTTCAAAACCTGGTAGAATTTTTTGCCGGGTTTAAACTCTCGGCCGTGGCGGTAAGCGCGTGGGGCGTGGGCAGTATAGTAGCGTATTATGCGGCGTTATTTTGGGTATTTCACGCGCCGCGTAAAAAATTTGCACGCAACATGATAGGGCCTGTGCTTGTTATCATGGCGGTAGCGTTGGGGGCACAACTATTCTACAACCACCACACCCGCGTGTATATCTTAGATGAATGGTATAAAAATGCGGTGCTCGTAAAAACCGCCCAAGGACAAGTGTTTGTGGTGGGGCCGCAACTGGCACCCGAAAAAATTTCCAATGCGCTACGCAAATTGGGGCGTTTGCAAGCAGACGCGGTGTTTTTGACGGAACCAACACCCAGTAAGTTTGATGATGCCGGCTTAGCCCCGCTAGTGGTGCGCCCATTTGAAAACAATTGGCCGGGAGAATCCCACTGGACATTTGGCAAAACATCCGTTAAACTAATAGGGGGCCTGCACGAAACAAAAAACGGGCGGATTTGGCAAAACGTGGGATATAGCGGCACAGACAAGGACGACGTTTCCTACTGTTTTGCGCTTACACATCAGCCGGAGTTTTGTGTGGGGGCGCAAGGCAAATTTGTGCGCCTTGCCAACCGGACGGTGGACCCGGTAGTCAATCAAACGGTGGAAGTGAGCTTATGAAAAAAGACGAAATGCTACAACATATTGAGTTTTTACAAGAGGCCATAAAAGAGGCCCGCAAAGGCATGAAAGCCGGGGCGGGTGGCCCGTTTGGGGCGGTGATTGTAAAAAACGGTAAAATTATTGCGCGCGGGCACAACTGCGTAACATCCACCAATGACCCCACGGCCCACGCCGAGGTAACCGCTATCCGCAATGCGTGCAAAAAACTAAAAAGTTTTGAACTTAAAAACTGTGTAATTTATTCCTCGTGCGAGCCGTGCCCTATGTGTTTGGGCGCCATTTATTGGGCGCGCCCCAAGGCTCTTTATTTTGCGGCGGACCGCGTGCGTGCGGCGGCCTCCAATTTTGACGACGCCGTGATTTATAAAGAGGTCCCGCTCCCACCCGGCAAACGCAGTTTGAAAACCGTGTGTATTAAAATACCGGGGCATAACTTGCCCTTTGATGAGTGGGACGCCAAAGCGGACAAGACGGAGTATTAAAAACTTCTAATTAATAAAGCATTTTACACCAGTATGTTACCCAAAGGACCTATATTTTTATATAGGTCCTTTTTTTCTTGCGCGCACGCGTTAAATTTTCTAATATATATGTGGAGAAGGTTAAATTGTTATGTACCAGTGCAACACCACCCAATTTGCGTGTTTGTACATCGCCCGGCGAAAGCATCCTCAAACGCCGCGGGTCAGTTCCCTTTTTTCCATTTTCCTTTCCTCCTTTTTACATCCTTTTAGAAACAAGCAAATTACCACTTATTCCATATACCTGCAGTGCACTTACCCATTTGATGTGTTATATAGGGCCAAAAGATACTTTCAACTAGGACTTTTGGCCCTGTTTTTTTGCCGTTTTACTTGCAATACTATATATAGGAGGGGGCAAACCATTTATGCATAAGCTACTGTCGCTCGTGCTGAGCATAAGCATCTTGGTAAGCAGTATCACTCCGGCTATGGCGCAAGCCAAAGCCGGCCGCGGCGTTGTAAAAGGCCTACGCCAAACGAACACCCTGGCCAACAAACGCGCCCTTACCCAACTAAACCAAAATTTGAACCGCCGTGTTTTGGCACAAGCCGCCGCCGTTCCCTCCACTATTTCCGCCCGTATTGTCATGGGCCAAACCCAAGGCCTGGCCGCCGAAATTTTAAATAAACCTGCTTTACTACGCGCCCCCATTTTACGTAGTGATTTTGTCTCCCTTTCTTTAATTCCCGGCACGCTGACCCCCGCCCAACGCACCCAAGCCGCCCAAGTATATGCCGCTCATTTAAAACATACCCAAAAAGCATTGCAAGTTGCCCAAGCCGATTTACCCACTTTCCTCTCTTTTGCCGCCCAAAACCCCTCTAACCCCGCCGTACTTTCCGTGCAATATACGCTGGCCGACGCGTCCGCCTTGGGTATGGTGGGAACAAAAGAAAACGCCCCTATCCTCTTAGATTTTTATAAACAAGCCCAAGGCACCTTATTTGAAGATACCGCCGCCCTCATCACCGCACGCGGACTATTGCGCATGCAGGCCTATAAAGAATTAGAAAAATGGCTTAGCGAAACAGAACCTAAAAATATCTTAGCCGGGGTTACCTCGTACATTACTGAGCACAATCTCCCCCTTACCGTACCTCCGGCTTACGCACAACTGGAAAACACGCAAGCTAATAAGCAACTAGCCAACTTCTTAAAACATACCTTTGCCCCCAACCGCTTACACGCGGACCCGTCCGCTCAAGCCACCGAACAATGGCTCACGCTCAGTGTTCCCAATAAGCCCCAACTTCCCGCGGCCCCCACGTTACAAACAGCCCCCAAAGCCGTTGCACAAGTGGCCCCTCAACAACCGGCCCAAGCCACAAAACCTACCGCCGCGCGTAGCGGGGTAGTGTATAGCGGCGTTCCCGTTTTTGCAGTAACTGACGCCTTGGAACGCTTTGGCACCTGGGCCCGGCGCAAATTACACCAACGCGTCCCCAATGAAGTCCCCTTTGAAGAAGCCGGTCTACACGAAAGCAACGTCCGCCCCGTATTTGCCGATGTGGAAATCCCTTCCAAAGCCGTTGTAGGCGGGGACTTGCTGGGTGTAGATGAAGTGCAAGAAGTTTCCGTCGGCGCAGACGGTTTTAAACTAACGCTAGTAGGGGAAGATAATACAGAACACATTTTGCGCAACGTAGATTTAACCGTCAGCAACACGCTAAAAAACTTTTCCCCGGAATATAACCGCTTAGCCCTAGACCAAAAACACATTTTTGAACTGCGTAATTTAACCGTACCTGCCAAACGTCCGGACCACTTTTACTTTACTTTATCTACCTTAAACGGGGAATTAAATACCCTCTTAGCCGGGGCCCGTCAGCTTAACTTGGCCCGCCCCATGCGCATTAAAATCCAACGCACCAGCGCCCCAAAGGAATCTATTGCTCTGCCCGTATATGACACAAATTTACAAGAACCGCCCGTCATCATGGCCGAAGTGGACAGCAGTTTGCTTAGCGGCATTAAATACCCCGAAAAAGGCCACATTTGGTCTTACAACGGTTCCCTCTATTTCCGCAGCGAAGAAGGAGAAACAACTGAACTTCAAAACGCTTTTGTCCGCTTACCTAAAACGGAAAGCAAATACTGGACGCAAATTTTAGCCATGTACCCGCAAACGCCGTTTAAATTGGGCGTCTTTTCCACCACCGAAAAAATGGTCCCTCTTACTTACTTAGTTCCCAGTTTGCAAATTGGGTTAGGCAAAACCTTAGCCCCCGTTTTAAACGATATGTCCACCTTGGGGGAAACCTCTTCCAGCGCTATTATGTTAGGGATTAACAACGTACTGCCCGCCCTGATGGGGTTAGTCCACCCGTTCCTCAAACAATACGGTGAAGCGGCCGTGTTCCGCGTCGGGGCTTCTATGTTCACTGCAGGCGGCTTAATTGCCTTAGCCAGTGGCCTATATGGGCACATTGGCACCGGGATCATGGGGAGCTGGCAACTGGCCGGGTTCCTAACTTCCAGTGTCCTCATTGCACTGGGCACTAACATTACCCGTTTTGTACAAAACCTACTGATGAGTGCCAACCGCGGCATTGTACCGCAAACCAACTCTTTCCAAAAGAAAGAAGTGGTACAAGGAGCTAAAACCGTATCGCAAACCTACAATGCCAAGTTCTTCTTAAAACGCGGCTACGAAGTATTAACTAAAAAATCCAACAAATCCTTGCGCGACATTGTATTCTATCAACGCGGAGCCATGTTTAAAAACTTAGGGACTATGTTGTTCTTGTCCTTTCCCTGGCTAGCCAATATGGCCGGCAAAGCTTTGGGGTATGACCTGGGGTTGGACTTTTCCGCCAGCTATGTTCCTTACTCTATCTACAGCTTATACACACTTCGCCAAGTGATGAAAACCCGCTACAAAGACGCTTTCCCGCTTAACCAAACGGTACTGCAAAACAATTTGCAAGATGTAGCCCAAGCCGCTACGTTAAATATCAATACCATCAATCCGGCTGAACTTTCTGCCGATCATCCGGTTATCATGCAATCGGCCAAAAAAATTAAAGCCGCTATTGATGCCTTAACTCCGGTAGAAGCGCGCAAAACTAAAACTACGATTAATGCCTTAACCGCCAAGCATGAACAAGAAGTAGGGGAAGAATTAGAAAATATGCTTGCTCTCTCCACAAACTACACGCCCGAACAAGCTAAAGCGGCGCGGGAAGCGTTGCAACAAGCGTTTGATAAACTGGGTAACCGTAACGTTAAATTAAAAGATGTTATGATGATGAGCGGCTTACCCGCTGCCCTGGGAGCTATGACTTTAGCCACTTTGGGTGAGTTAGGGCTTTCCAACGGGTTAGCCTTTGCCATGCGCGAACTGGTAGGCAACGGCACGGCCGCTACGGGGATTGTGGGACTTCTCCTATACGGTTGTATGTTTGGGTGGCGTATTGTAGGCAACGTTTTAAGCCAACGCATGAGCGGGGGCAGTATGTATGCTGTGTCCTCTATGGCCTCGGTAGCGGGGCCCATGATGATGGCTCTAGCCGGTAGTAACGTAGGCCTGTTAGCTACGGGTGCTATCATTGCCTGCTTTGGTATCAGCAACTTCTTCTCACAAATGTATGAATATATGGTGGGCTTACATCCCAAATATAAACGCGAAATTGCCCTTTTAATTACCTACACCATGCCCGCCGCCGCCGTTCCGGCCGCTTTACTGCGCGGTGCGGTAGCCAAAACAGGGATTGCCTCATTAGATATTGCCATTGCCGGTGCCGCCTTAGCCGCCAGCGTTGCGTTGACCCCGGGCATGCTTGCTAACTCCAGCATGGTACAAGGGGCCAAATACGGTTGGCAACAACTTAAAGCCAAACTACACCGTTTCTTCCACCGAGGCGGGGACCTTCCACCTGCCGCCGAAGTTCCGGCCAACTAATTGGTTGTTTTCTCCATAAAAAAAGAGCCCTCTTATCGGGGCTCCTTTCATTTTATACAACTTGTTAAAACAATTTGCTAAGTAACCTATCAAAATGATTTTTCGGCAGTGGCATGCCGGGGGCAACGGTTTTTCCGCCTCTGGGGCCGTGAAAGTCGGACCCGGCCGTAATAAAAAGCCCATATCGGTCCGCTAGGTACGTTAGCTCCTGGCGCATAGCAAAACTATGCGCCGGGTAATACACTTCTATCCCGTCCAGTCCGGCCTCTACCCACGCCGGGAAGTCCCAATGGTCACTCACCAACCCGGGGTGCGCAATGACCGCGAGCCCTCCGGCCTTTTTAATGTGCTTAATAGCTTCCACCGCACTCACGCCAATAGCCGGCACATAACCGGGCTGTCCTTCCAGTAAATACTTGCGAAACGCCGCCTGGCGCGACGGAACAAACCCCTTGGCACGCAGGGCATCTGCCACATGCGCGCGGGAAACGGTATTGGCCGCGCGGGAAAAAACATCTTGCTCACTAAGGTCCACTCCTGCCGCTTGCAATTGTGCAATCACTTGTTTAATGCGCCCTTGCCGGGCCGTGCGGTTAGCGGCTAAAAACTGTTGAAACTCCGGGTTTGTTACGTCTATATTATACCCGGTAAAATGCAGGTGGTCGTGGTCCTTGGTACTAATTTCCACCCCCGTCACAAAACGCAAGTTGCGCTCACGTGCCAACGCTTGCGCCTGCGCCACACCGTCCGTAGTATCGTGGTCCGTAAGTGCCAACACTTGCACCCCCCTTTTTAAAGCAGCATGCACCACTTCTTCGGGCGTCCAGGTTCCGTCCGAAAAAGTAGAATGGGTATGCAAGTCCACGGTCGGCATATTAAACGCGTTCTACCGCCGTTACACCGGGCACTACTTCTTTAATGCGCCGTTCTACTACGGCTTGCAACGTCATTTGTGCGTGCGGGCAACTACCGCAGTGGCCGCGTAAGCCCACAGTTACAATGCCGGTCTTTTCGTCCACACTTACCAGTTCAATATCCCCCCCGTCGGATTGCAAAATCGGGCGGATTTCGTTAATTACTTTTTCTACTTGTTCTTTCATAAATACCTCTCAAAACAATTTCTTATATTATATCTTTTTTAGCACCTATGCGCCCACTGCCCTTTTTTGTAAAAAAACTTGCAAAAACACGTCCAGTATTGCTATACTGAGTGTATAAGATTTTAACTTACGCAGTAAGGAGAACTATGAAACAACTTATCGCTTTAGTAGCGCTTGTTTTACTTGTCAGTATCCCGGCCACGGCCCAAAAATACGCCAGCGTAAATGCTAAACGCGCCAATATCCGCTCTTGCGCCGGCACCAAATGTGCCGTTAAATGGTACGCCTGGCGCTACACCCCGGTCATTATGCTTAAAGCCAATGAAACTAAAGACTGGGTACTGGTAAAAGATTTTGAAGGATACCAAGGGTGGATTTCCGCCCCCTTACTCAGCCCCGAAGGCGGCATGTCTGCTAAGTTAGACGTAAACGTACGCAAAAGCCCTTCTGCCAATTCGGACATTGTCTGCACCGTAGAAAAAGGATATCCCTTTAAATACTTAGCCAAAAAAGGCAAATGGATTCAAGTAAAAGACGAACCCGAAAACCCGAAAAGCGGCGTATGCAAGGGGTGGGTGTATAATGCCAACCTATGGGGTTTCTTTAAACAATAATTAACGACCCCGGTGAAGTAACTTTTTAACGCACGCACCCCAAAACACAAAGTTTTGGGGTGCGTTGCTTTTCAGCGATACAATTTTCCAAAACCGGGCCATTTTGACGTACCTTGCCCTTGACGTGTCATCCAGACACGCCTGTGCGGGCAACTTGTCCGCCAAACTGTCCTCGGTTTTGAAAAATCATCTTATCCTCTACTTTACCCGGTGATGTTTAGAACAGGCGCAAATTTCCTTTGCCGTCATTGCGAGCGGTAGCGAAGCAACCCCCTTGCAAACTTCACTTACTTTAGGGTACAATATAAGTATGAAAAAGATTTTTGCTTTATTTATAGCTGTTTTTTGCGCCGCCGGCGCGTATTATTATTGCAAACACCTGCCCGAACAACAAGGCCGTTTTAGTGTAGCGGGCACCGTTAACGTACCGGAGCGTTTATTGCAACTGGCTCAAGCCGATAACAATTCCTGCGCGATTATTGTCAAAAACGAGGCCGACGTTCCCGTGGCCATTAAGCGCGTGGTCAACCCCAAGTTTCCGCTCCAATTTACCCTAGGGGAAGAAGATTTACTGACAGAAAGCGTGGGCAACGCACTCAAACTGGAAGTTCAAATCAACAGCCACGGCCAACTGGGCATTATTAAAGAAGGCGACGTATTTGGCAGTGTGGACGGCCTTATTGCCGCCAACGCCAAAGACGTTATGGTAGAAGCCGGCAAGACGCTTGGTAAAGTGCAACTGGCCAAAAACGTCAAAGGCAATTTCTTCCGCACCGCCGCCCGGTAAGTTTGTGATTTTGAAGGTAAAACCCCCGGCTTTAAGTGCCGGGGGTTTTAGTTATTTAGTGTAATGCCATTCAAGATACGTAGTATTATCTAGTGTGGGTGTAGATAATCCTGTTTCTTGTTTACAAATTTTATTTTGAATAGCATTTAAATCAGTAGTTGGAGCTACACAGACCCAGTATCCCGTGTGAATAAAATTTGTAGGGAGATGAATATAATATTTTTGTAGATAAGGATAAGATCCTTTTATTAAGGGTTTGCAGATCATGGAGTACGAGCCTATCTGACAGTGTCCCCAGTCAAAGATTCGGCGCGCTTTATCATTGGGATCTTCTTCCCCGCCAACATCTATATCTAATTCTTCAAATGTAGTTGCGTATTGCCCATTGGCCAAATAATATACTTCTTGCGCGTCCGCTATACTTTTAACCAAAAATTTTAGGTTTGCATACCGGCTTTTAGCCACAGCTACTTGGTATTGTGGCACGGCCACCGCCGCCAAAATACCAATGATGAGTACCACAACCAAAAGCTCTATAAGCGTAAAGCCGCGCGCCGTTATCTGCCCCCCTTGTGGGGGAAGTACGCCGCAGGCGGGTAGGGGGGTTGTCAAAAAAGCCTTCTTATTTAAAAACCCCCTTTTGTCCTTCCAGGATATTTTCCCCACATGGGGGACAATAAAAAATGGCTGACCTACTTGTTCAATTTGCGTTTTTCCCCGCCGGGTGTTGTTTGTAAGGTTCATGTTATGTGCTCCTAGGGTAAGTTTCAATTTTCCTGTTATCCGGAACACATAAAAACGGCTATTGACACTAAGTATCTTCGAGGTCTTAGGGCAACAGCCGCAGCCTCCCGCCTTTAAGACGGGAAACACTCGGCACACGCAGGCCGTCGCCTTTGTGTGCCTGATATCGGCTGTTTTTGGACTCGAAGATAGCTTATAAAGCACCCCGTTTCTTAAACGGTTCCAAAAACAGAATCAAATTGTACCCATAGTATAGCAAAAAACACAAGGTGTGTGAAAAAATTTCACGCGCGCGCGTTCTAAGAATATAGTAAAATATAAGCTATGAAACGCGGCATTCTTTTAGTAGCTACTTTTTCTATTTGCTCGGCGCTTTACGCTCAGGGAACGCTCACGCGCGAAGAAGCGCGCGAAGTCTTTGCCGCGTATAACCCGGCGTTACTACAAAAAGCCGCGCAGGACGAACAGCTAAACCAACTGTTGGACCAACTTTTACGTCAATTTACGTCCCAACATCCGGCCGATACGTTGGAAAACCGCCATACACTGATTGCTTTAGCGCGCAATTTTGAAAACTCGTTGGTCCTCAATCAAACGCTCACCCAATATCAGCAAGCGCTTATTTATTCCCAACACGGCACGGATATATCCGCCGCCGCGCGCGCACACGCCCGGGAAAAGCTAAACACTCTTTATCCGCGCATTTGGGCCGTTAGCGTGCAAGTAAAAGAAGATTTACTGCGCGCCTACAAAGCACAAAAAAACAAAAAATTGCCCTCCGCTATTACCGCGTTGCAAGCGGATATAGCCCAGTTAAAAACCAACGTCGGGGAGCAACTGATAACGCTTACACAGCAGGCGCTCATACAAGCCGAGCAGCAAGCCCAACAAGCCGCGCAAGCTACCAATTTACACATTAAAACCAACCACAAAAAACCGGTAGCCGGTTAGTGGGAAACGTCGTACCTCGCAATTTTATTTTTAAGGATTTTAACTATGATTCAAACTGTAATTAACAAAATTTTTGGAACCAAAAGTGAACGTGATTTAAAGAAAATTCAACATTATGTGGATAGTGCCAACGCGCTCTCGTCCGATATGGAAAAACTAACGGACGACCAACTTAAAGCCAAAACGCAAGAATTTAAAGATCGCCTGGCTAAAGGCGAAACACTAGACGACCTACTGCCCGAGGCCTTTGCCACCGTGCGCGAAGCCGCTAAACGCGTGATTGGCTTGCGCCCATATGATGTGCAACTTTTAGGTGGTATTGTGCTACACCAAGGCAAAATTGCCGAAATGCGCACCGGGGAAGGGAAAACCCTGGTAGCCGTATTACCCTCTTACTTAAACGCACTCACCGGTAAAGGGGTCCACGTCGTAACCGTCAACGACTACCTTGCTAAGCGCGACCGCCAATGGATGGGCCCTATTCACGAATTTTTAGGTCTTACTGTCGGTTTTATCGGGCACGATATGCCCAATGCCGAACGGCGCGAAATGTACCAAAAAGACATTACCTACGTAACCAACAACGAACTGGGTTTTGACTACCTGCGCGATAACATGGTCATCAACCGCCAAGACCGTGTTTTGCGTCCTTTAAACTACTGTATTGTGGACGAAGTGGACTCCATTTTAATTGACGAGGCCCGCACCCCGCTAATTATCTCCGGTCCGTCGGACCAAAGCACCGACAAATATTACATTGTCAACCGTTTAATCCCTTCGTTAAAAGTGCGCATTATTACGGAAAAAGACGAAGTAAAAGCCAAGTACGAAGGCATCAATTTGGACGAAGGCGTGGACGCTATTATTGACGAAAAAGCACACACCGCCACCTTGACCGATACCGGTATCGCCAAGGCAGAAAAATTTCTCAATGTTACCAACCTCTATGACGACGTCCAGTCCGAATGGGTCCACCACATTAACCAAGCCTTGCGCGCCCACCACCTCTACGAGCGCGACGTGGATTATGTGGTCAAAGACGGAGAGGTCATCATTGTGGATGAATTTACCGGCCGCTTAATGCCGGGCCGCCGCTGGAGTGACGGCTTACACCAAGCCGTAGAAGCCAAAGAAGGCCTCCCGATTAAAGAAGAGAACCAAACATTAGCTACTATCACGTTCCAGAACTTCTTTAAACTTTACAACAAACTCTCCGGCATGACGGGTACCGCCATGACCGAAGCCAACGAGTTTTGGCAAATCTACAAATTAGACGTGGTAGAAATCCGCCCCAACCGTCCTTCCAAACGCATTGACTACCCGGATTTAGTCTATTTGACCGAGCGTGCCAAATTTAACGCCATTGTGGAAGAAGTGGAAAACTTGTGGAAAAAGGGAGCCCCGGTGCTCGTCGGTACGCGCAGTATTGAAAAGTCCGAGAAACTCAGCCAAATGTTACGCCAAAAGGGCATCCCGCACAAAGTATTAAACGCTAAATATCACGAAATGGAAGCCCAAATTATTAGCCAAGCCGGGCGCAAAGGGGCCGTTACCATTGCCACCAACATGGCCGGGCGCGGTACGGACATTGTGCTGGGCGGCAACCCTGCCACGCAAGAAGAGCAAGACGCAGTAGTCGCGCTGGGCGGGTTACACGTAATCGGCAGTGAACGGCATGAAAGCCGTCGTATTGATAACCAGTTACGCGGCCGCTGTGCGCGCCAAGGGGACCCGGGCTCTTCGCGTTTTTACATTGCGCTAGATGATGAACTGATGCGCTTGTTTGCCAACTCACAAAAAATCGCGTCTATTTTGTCGCACGTGGGTATGCAAGAGGGCGAAGCGATTGAATCCTTTATGCTCACCCGCCAAATTGAAGGTGCGCAACGCATGGTAGAAGGACGCAACTTTGACATCCGCAAACAGCTCTTGGATTACGATAAAGTAATGAACCAACAGCGCACCGCCGTTTATGGAATCCGCAATGCTATTTTAGACGGTGAAAACATGGCCGACAAATCCCACCAAATGATGCAGGAAATTGTGGAAGAACTGGTAGAGCAATACTATCACCCCCAACATCCGCAACGCAGTGATTTTGCCGCCCTTAACGCCAACCTACACCGTTTCTTCCCGCTACCGTTTGAACTAACGGACCAAACCGTTGGCAAAAAAACACAAGAAGAGCTGGTGCAAGATATTATGAACACCGTTAAAGACCTCTATGCCCAACGCACCCTATACTTTGCCGAGCAAGGTATAGACTTTGGCGAAGTAGAGCGCATGCTCCTCTTGCAAATTATTGATACAGCTTGGAAGCAAAATCTCTATGAGCTGGACCAATTGCAAAACAGCGTCAGTCTGCGCGGTTATGCCCAAAAAGATCCGCTTATTGAGTATCAAAAAGAGTCTTACAAACTCTACACTTCCATGATGAACCGTATTCGCGATTTGATGGTCAGTTATATCTTCCGCTTGCAACTGCCGCCGCGCCAAACCGCGGCCGAGCGTGCGCAAGCGGCCGCCGCCAAAAACCCACAAAGAGGAGCAAATGAGCCGGTGCAAAAGCATATCGGCCGAAACGACCCTTGCCCGTGTGGAAGCGGAAAAAAATACAAAAAATGCTGTGGAGCCAATCAATGAACAAACGAATAAAAAATGTCTTTCTGCTTGTCTGTGCTGTGGTAGTTGTGCTTGCTATCCCTATGCTTTTATCGCATCACACCCCCACGCAAGTAGATCTGGTTAAATTAGACGCGCAAGAGATTGCCGCCCAAAAAGAGGCCGCTGCCCAGGCAGAAAAACAAGCCGCCCGCCAAGCCCGCGCTACGCGTGTTTATGCGTGCAGTGCAGATGAGGACTGCATTATTGTAGATAAAGACCCTTGTGGGTGTTCCGTAGGGCCCAAAGGAGTGGTAGCTATTAACGTAAACCATATTGTGGATTTTAACGAAATGAATAATAACAATGCGGTTACTTCTGCCTGTACCGAAACAGTCTCTCAAGAAAAAGAATGTAGTCCCTCGGCCCGCCCGGTTTGTAAGGCCCGCCGGTGCAAAATTGAGTACTAATTATGTCCGCTGATGCAAAATTCTCTAGTCGTTTATTCCACCACACAAGCCGCCTGTTTTTTGTGGCGGTTTGTGCGGGGGTGACGGCGGGGCTTTTTTACATTAGCTATCCAAAAATTTCATTTTCTTTTGCGGCCTGGTTTGTGCTAGCCCCGTTTATTTGGGGCGTTTGCCATGTACGCAGTATATGGGGCAGTGTACTATACGGTTGGCTAACTGGGGCCCTGAGTAATGCGCTCCTATTATCGTGGATTTACTACACGTGCGTACATGGGGGTGGGCTCTCTAAGCCTCTTGCATTAGCGGCTTGGTTGGGGCTCAGTGCCCTGTTAGCCCTTTCTTGGGCTATCTTGGGGGGATCCTGTCACTTTCTTAAAAAAACAGGCGGCTTTTTCCCATTACTAGTTGCATGCGGATGGGTTGCGCTGGAATGGCTCCACCAAACGATTGCATTTTACGGGCTTGGTTTCCCGTGGGTGATGTTAGGATACACCCAGTGGAACGTGCCCGACGTACTTTACATTTCTTCCTTTACCGGGGTATATGGACTGAGCTTTTTGCTGGCCTATGTAGGCAGTAGCGTGGGTTGGTGTTTTGCACTGCCGGGGCTTAAAAAAGGACTGTGGCACCTGACGTTAGCCACCCTTATTTTTGCCGGTGTGTATGGCATAGGCCGCCACATGCAAGCACGTTACGCCCACTTTGCCAAACACCCACACGCCCTTCTTAGCGTACAAACTGCACTTATGCAACCCAACATTGACCAGTACAAAAAATGGACAGACCAATACGAAGATGAAATTGCCCAAACCTTGCAAAACATGGGCGAAGAATTAACAGACAAAAACCTTTATTTAACCATTTGGCCGGAAAGTGCCGTCCCCGGCTCCCTCACAGAGGAACACTACTACGAATTATTTTCCCACATTGCCCAAACTTCCGGCGCACACCAACTCATTGGGTCCAATATTTTTTCTCAAACCGAGGACCAATACGTAGGCGCCTATTTGCTTTCTCCGCAGGCGGACACACTTGCTGCTTACCGTAAAATTAAGTTAGTTCCGTTTGGGGAATTTATCCCGTTTCAAAGTTTATTAAATTACGTTACTAAAAATATAGAAGTCATGGGCGCATTAGGATCTTTTACCCCGGGCCCCTTGGAGCAACCCCTTTTAGAAGCCGGTGGAGTTAAACTGGGCACTACCATTTGTTACGAATCTATTTTTCCGCAACTGTGGCGCCGGTTAAACCGCCAAGGCGCGCAATTATTTGTAAATATTACCAATGACGCCTGGTTTTTTAATACCGCCGCTCCCTATCAACATTTAGCTGTAAACGTTTTACGCGCGGCCGAAAACGGCCTGCCCGTGGTACGGGCCGCCAATACCGGCTTTTCGGCATATATAGACGCTTTTGGCCACATTAAAGAAGTATCCGGCTTGTTCACACAGCAAATTCTCACCCCCAATGTTCCGCTTTCCGTACGCGGCAAAACCACATTTTACGCACAATGGGGCGATTGGTTTGCCTGGCTGTGCACCATTGTCTTTTTTACCATAGGCATTTCTACGGTGGTGTTTTTTTATGAATAATGTTGAATTTAAAGATGTGGAACAAAAAATAGACGATCTTTCCGCGCGGGTAGCCAAAATTGAAGCTATTGATAAAATTGCGGACAAACAAACCAAATTGTCCGCCTTGGAAACCCGCTCCGCCGCGCCGGAATTTTGGAACGACCCGCACCAAGCTAAAGAAGTATCGCGCCAAATTGATTTTTTAAAAACTTCTATTACCACTTTTTTTGAACTTAAAAAACAGGTGGAAGATGCCCGCGCCCTGTTTGAACTTTGCAAAGAAATGCAAGACCAAACCGAACTTAACAACCTTTTCGCCGGTTTGGCACAAACCGAAAAACAAATCGCCCAAAAAGAAGGCGAAATCCGCCTGAGCGAACCGAACGACAAACTAAACGCCATTTTAACTATTCATGCCGGGGCAGGTGGTACCGAATCGTGCGATTGGGCCCAAATGCTCGTTCGCATGTACACCCGTTGGGCCGAACAACACGGCTTTAAGTTTTCCATTTTGGATTCTCAACCCGGGGACGAAGCCGGCATTAAAACCCTTTCCGCCATGGTGGAGGGCCCCTTTGCATACGGGTACTTAAAAGGGGAAAACGGCGTACACCGCTTAGTGCGCGTATCCCCCTTTGACGCCAACGCACGGCGCCACACGTCGTTTGCCTCGTGCGACGTCCTGCCCGATATTGACGAAGACATCAACATAGAAATCCCGGAAAGCGACATCGAGCTGGAAACCTCCCGCGCCGGCGGCCACGGCGGCCAAAACGTAAATAAGGTAGAAAGTGCCGTACGTTTGTTACACAAGCCCACGGGCATTGTGGTATCTTGCCGCATTGAACGCAGCCAATTGCAAAACCGCCAAACTGCTATGAAGATGTTAAAGGCCAAACTCTACGAACTGGAGATGGACAAAAAGCGCGGTGAGGCCGAAAAACGCTACGGCCAAAAAGGCGAAATTGCCTGGGGCCACCAAATCCGCTCGTATGTATTTATGCCCTATCAGCTTGTTAAAGATTTACGTAGCGGCTACGAAACCAGCCAAATCACCGCTGTAATGGACGGCGACCTGGACCCCTTTATTTTGGCTTATTTAAATTACGAAGCGGAACATAAATGAAACGCGGCCTATACATTCACATCCCTTTTTGCAAACAAAAGTGCCTCTATTGCGACTTTGCCTCCTACCCCGGCCAAGAGTCTTTACTGGACGATTACCTGGCCGCCCTATCGCACGAAGCCGCGTTAAACAAAGAAATTGCCTGTCAAACCTTATACGTAGGCGGCGGCACCCCTAGTTTGTTGGCGGTCCACCAACTGCAACGTTTGGCCAAAATTATTCGCAAAAACTTTCAACCCGTACCCGCTTTTTTAGAAAGCACCTTTGAAGCCAACCCGGAAAGTTTAACCCCCCCAAAAATTGCCGAACTGCGCCAACTGGGGTTTAACCGCCTGAGCATGGGCCTGCAAAGTTTTCACGACACGGAGCTTAAAACCCTGGGCCGCATTCACACGGCCGAGCAATTTTTGCAAGCCTACCGGGCCGCACAAGCGGGCGGTTTTGAAAATATCAATGTGGATTTAATAGCCGGTCTGCCCGGCCAAACACTGGAAAGTTTTTCCTCCGGTTTGCACCGCTTAGCGGATTTACGCCCCCAACACCTCTCGGTGTATGGGCTTCAAATAGAAGAGGGCACCCCCTTTTATGCGCGCGGCATAGTGTGCGACGACGCCCTCATGCGCCAAATGCTGGAACACACGCACGATTTTTTAACCGCCGCCGGATATCATCATTATGAAATTTCCAATTATGCGTTGCCCGGGTATGAATCCAAACACAACACCCTCTATTGGCAAAGTGGAGAATATGTAGGCCTGGGCTGTGCGGCGGCCGCGTACCGGGGCGGGGTGCGCCGGCAAAACACACCCGTGCTAAAAGACTATATTTTTGATATGTTAAACGGTAAATCCCCCCTTATTTTTTCCGAACAGCTCACCGGCAAAGCCCGCGTAGGGGAAGGGTTACTCTTAGCGTTGCGTCTGTTGGACGGACTTTATCTTTCCGACGAGCAAAAAGAATTTTTCGGCCCCGCTGTTGAAAAACATATCCAAAACGGACTTCTCACACAGGACCATAAAAAAGTAAAATTAAGTAAAGAGGGGCTTTATCTGGCGAACGAAGTGTTCCGCAGTTTTGTAGCCCCGTTTGAGGACGCATGAATTTAACCGCCGTACGTACTGACGTGTTTAAGCCGGGGGAAGATTTACCGGGCTTTGTGGCGCGCTTTGTCCCGCACGTGGACGAAAACACCGTGCTCGCGGTATCCTCAAAAGTAGTCGCTCTTTGGAAAAATAACACCGTCCCTTACACCAGTATAGCGCAAAAAGAAACGCTCATTAAACAGCACAGCACGGCGGCCCTTAAAACGCCGCTTGCGTGGTTGACGATTAAAGACGGTATGGTAATGACCAACGCCGGCATTGACCAAAGTAACGCCAACGGGCAGCTTGTTTTATTGCCCGATTGTTACGCCGCCGCCGAAGAATTACGTACCGTTTTATCCCGCGTGTGGCAGGTGCAAAATTTAGGGATAGTGATTACGGACAGTATGATTTTACCCTTACGCGCGGGCGTGATTGCCGGCGCGGTGGGGTACGCGGGGTTTAAGGGCGTAAAAGATTTGCGCGGCACGCCGGATATTTTCGGCCAACCGCTCCAAACTACGCTTGTCAATGTGGCGGATAGTTTAGCTACTGCCTGCGCCTTACTCATGGGCGAGGCAAACGAACAACGCCCCTTGTGCGTAGTTACCAACGCCCCGGTAACCTTTACACAAAAGACCGACCGGGCCGAACTAAAATACCCGGCCCAAAACGATTTGTACACGCCTCTTTTGCAGGCGGCAAAATTAGTAAAAAAGGAGAAATAAATGAAAGCAATCGCTCAGGAATTCAAGCAATTCATCATGCGCGGCAACGTAATTGATATGGCAGTTGGTATCATCATTGGCGGCGCATTTACCAAAATCGTGAACTCGATGGTGGCCGACGTGCTCATGCCGCCCTTGGGCTTACTGTTAGGCCAAGTGGATTTTTCCAACTGGTTTATTGTCATTAAAGCCGGCAAAGAAGGCGCCCGCAATTTTGCCACCATGGCCGAAGCGCAAGCCGCCGGTGCTACCACGCTTAATTTAGGTTTATTTTTAAACGCTATTATTAGCTTTGTGATTGTGGCTTTCTGTATCTTCATTTTGATTAAAGCCATCAATAAACTAAACAAACCGGCCCCGGCTCCGGCCGCCGCGCCCACGACCAAAAAATGCCCGTTCTGCTGTAGCGAAATTGCCATTGAAGCCACCCGCTGCCCGCACTGCACGAGCGAAATTAAATAAGCAAAAGTCTTATATTATAAGCCCTCCTCCCTGGAGGGCTTTTTTGTTACTTACATACTAATTTATTTTATGACCTTGCTAACGCTTGCACCACCCCCTAAGCGCCTGGGGAAAAAAAACACGAAAAATGCTATCCTATACGTATGAAGAGAAACAAGACGATATTATTTTTTATTTTTTTAGGGTTAAGTACGGGGGTTTTTGCCATGCCAAATATGTTTGATAAAAACGGCGTTTTACATTTTAATTATAAAGCCGAGGACTTAGCCCCGGCCGAGGCAGCCGCCCGCGTGCAACTGGAAAAAGATTTAGCCGCTTTAATTGCAATCCCCGCCCAAGAGCGCACCTTTGAAAACACCATTATGGGTTACGAAAAAGCCTTTGATAAATATGGAGACGCGCTAGGCATGAGCGGGTTTTTGTCCTACGTATCTACCGATAAAAAATTCCGCGATACCGCGCGCGATTTGCAAATGCAAATCAGCCAATATATGGTGGACGTAGCCACCCGGCGCGACGTCTATAAAGCCATCCGCGAATATACGGACACAAACCCCAAACTGGGCCCGGTGGAGGCCAAGCTCGTTAAAGAAATGCTCATTGGGTTTAAGCACAGCGGGATGGACCTTAACGACGAAGATTTAGAAAAATTCAAAGCCCTTAACAAAGAAGAAGCACAGTATGTTATTGAGTTTGACAAAAACATCCAGGAATATAAAGACCCCTTGCCCGTAACCAAAGACCAATTAAAAGGCCTGGGCGAGGATTATATTGGCAAGTTGGAAAAAACCGCCGACGGCAAATACTTAGTTACCCTAGACTACCCGGACTATGTACCCTTTATGTTAAACGCGGACGACGAACAAGCCCGCAAAGAATTGGAGTTTAAATACAACCGCCGCGGCGGCGAAAAAAATGTGGAACTCTTGGAAAAAACACTCACCCTGCGCCGCCAAATTGCGCAACTCTTGGGCTACCAAACGCATGCTGATTTGAAATTGGAAAACCGCATGGCTAAAAACCCCAAAAACGTCATGGTGTTTTTGAAGGATTTGCAAAAAAAATTAAAACCCATGGGTAAAAAAGAAGACCAATTTTTAATTGCCTACAAAAATGAAAAGACCGGCAAAAAATCGCGCACGATTTACCCGTACGAGTCGGGCTACTGGGCCAACAAATACCGCAAAGAAAATTTACAATTAGACAGTGAAAAAATTAAAGAGTATTTCCCCTCCCAGGTAGTTATTGACGGCATGTTGGAAATTTTTGGCAACGTCTTTGGCATTACCTTTGAGCCGGTCAACATCCCCACGTGGCACCCGGACGTAAAAGCGTTTTTAATTAAAGATAAACCCTCCGGCGCGCCGGTGGCGTACTTTTATATGGACTTATACCCGCGCGAAGGGAAATACAAACACGCCGCCTGCTTTGGCCTGGTGGAAGGGGAAGAAAAAGAGGACGGCTCCTATCAAATGCCTTTTGTAGCTATTGTGGCCAACCTCAATAAACCGTCTAAAGATACCCCCTCTCTTTTAAAACACGGCGAAGTGGAAACGCTGTTCCACGAATTTGGGCACGTGCTGCACAATGCACTTACCAAAGCCAAATATAAAGCGTTTAGCGGCACCAGTGTCAGTTGGGATTTTGTGGAAGCCCCCAGCCAAATGTTGGAACGTTGGGCGTGGGATAAAACCGTGCTTAAAAAAATCAGCAAGCATTATAAAACCGGAGAACCCCTGCCCGACGAGCTGATTGCCCGCATGCTAAAAGCCAAAAATTTCGGCAACGGCGGCACTTATTTGCGCCAAAACTTTTTTGCCCAGTATGATATGACGTTACATACCGCACCTAAAACGCCGGATTCCACCAAATTATATTTTGACCTTACCAAAAAAATACGCGCGCTCCCACTCACCAAAAACACCTACCCACAAGCGTCGTTTGGGCACATTATGGGCGGCTATGATGCGGGCTATTATGGGTATTTATGGTCGGAAGTGATTGCGGAAGATTTCTTTAGTATGTTTGAACAAAACGGGATTTTTAACCCGCAAATCGGCCTTAAATTCCGCCGCGAAATTTTGGAAAAAGGCGGCAGTGAAGACGAAGAAAAACTAGTGGAAAACTTTTTAGGCCGCCCCGCGCAAAACGGGCCGTTCTTGCGCGCGATTGGGCTGGAGGAAAAATGAGCGTAATTATTGGAATTGATGTGGGTGGCTCCACCACCAAAATTGTGGGCTATACAGATAAAGCTAAACTAATTGGCATGCTCAAAGTGGAAGCTGCGGACCCGCAAACCTCGGCCTACGGTGCGCTAGGCAAATTTATTAACGAAAACAATTTGCAACTTAGCGACGTGCAACAAATTATTTTAACCGGCGTAGGGGCCGCCCAATTTAAGAAAAAAGTATATAACGTGCCGGCCTCTACCGTGGACGAATTTGAAGCCATTGGCCTGGGCGGGTTGGCTCTTTCCAACAAAAAAGAAGGGCTCATTGTAAGTATGGGTACCGGAACAGCGTTTGTGCGCGCCGGGAAAAAAGGGATCTTCCACATTGGCGGTTCCGGTGTGGGCGGTGGCACGGTCGTGGGGCTGTGCGGACGTCTATGCGGCGTAAAATCCTTTCGCAGTGTGGTAAGTTTGGCCGAGAAAGGACGGCTTGGAAAAGTGGACCTAAACATTGGGGACATTTCCAGTAAAAAAATCTCTAACCTAACCAAAGACATTACGGCCTCCAACTTTGGGAAAATGGAAGACGGCCTGGTGCCCGCAGACATGGCGGCCGGAGTGCTGAACATGGTATTTCAAACCGTGGGTATGATGGCCGTGTTTGCGTGCCGCAACGAAAATATGAAAGATGTAATTTTAACAGGGACGCTTTCCCAAGTGCCCCTTGCCAAAAAAACGTTTGAAATGCTGCACGATATGCACGGCGTGAATTTTACTATTCCCAAAAACGCCATTTACGCCACTGCTACCGGGGCGGCGCTTTCGTACTTGCGCAAACAAGGTAAATAAATATGCAATCACAAAACGCATACAAAAAATCCAGTTTTGGGCCGGCCTTTTTCTTTTTGAAAAAAAAGGTACGCCGGGCCTTGGCAAATTATTATGCGTTTTGCCGGCTAGCGGACGATATAGCCGACGAGCCGAACCGTACCAACCCACAACAAGAACTAAACCAACTGGCGCAAGAAATTGAATTTGTGTATGTGGGCGCGCCCAAAACCGAACTAGGGTATGCCTTGTGGCAAGATGTGCGCACGTTTGATATCCCCAAAGACCGCTTTACACTTTTGCTGGAGGGGATGCAAGCGGACCTTGCTAAAAAACGCTACGCCACGTATGAGGAACTGGATTGGTATTTGTACCGCGTGGCCGTGGTAGTAGGCATGGCCACCCTGGATATGTTAGGGGTACGCGGCAAAGATGCGGACGAATTGGCCCTTTGCTTAGGGCAGGCTGTGCAACTTACCAACATTGTGCGCGACGTGTACGACGACGCACGCCTGGGCCGGGTATATTTGCCATGTAATTTAACGGCGCAAGAAATTTTGGATAACGCGCACGCCGCTACGGTGCAGGATTTACTCAAACAAACGGCCACTCGGGCGCAAGAAAAGTATGACTTGGCTTTTAAACAAATGGAAAAGTTTTGGCCCACTAAAATGTTACCGTGCCGCGTGATGGGCCTGACGTATCAAAAAAATCTTGCTAAAATAAGAAAGACGAATTTTGTGTTTACGGGCACAATTAAATTATCAAAAATTGAAAAGTTACAAATGGTTTTTTATGCAATTATTAAAACGCTTTTTTAACGTAAGTATCGTAGCTGTGTTAGGCGTAACGCCCGTGCAGGCGGCGCAGACGTTGGCACAGTGTTTAGAGCAAGGCAAAGCCCAGTATGAGGCACAAAATTACAATGCGGCGGCAAGCACGTTTGCCACGTGTGTGAAACTAGACAACAGCAGTGTGGATGCGCACTTATCGTTGGCGGGGGCCCTGCTTACCAAAGAAGATTTAAAGGGCGCTCAAACCCAGTTTGAAGAGGCCCTGCAACATATGCAACGCAACAGCCCGTATTGGTCTTATACCTATTCTATGCTGGGCGATATTGCGCTCAAGCAAAAAGAAAATAAAAAAGCACTTTCCCTTTATGCCAAGTCACTTACGTATAATGCGGCCAATGTGAACTCTTTAATTGGCAAAGGTGTTATTTTGGAAGCCCAAGGCGATAAACAAGGCGCGGCCGAAGCCTACACAGCGGCTCTAGCGGTGGAACCTTTAAACGTAATTGCCCGCAAACGCCTTATTAGCTTAGAGCCCGATTATATGACGGACGAAGAAATTTTAACCGCCCTTAAACAGCGCTATGCCGTAAAACCGGAACAAAAGGAACTCACCGAAAAAAACCGCGCGCTGTTTGAAAAAATCCACTGGGCCGAAGCGCACAAAGGAGTGGATTACCTCAAAAATAAATACGGCAAAAATACCAAGGAATATATTGTTACGTTAAACCAAGGGACCGATTTTGCACGCGACCTTTTGACCTTAAACGGCTATAATACGTTGCAAAAAAGTATCGGGCAAGATGCGGTAGTAGTGTTCCAACGTATGAACATCCCCATACAGGAAGTGTTTGCGCTACGCAACAAAGAAGGCAAACCCGTGTTCACCAAAGAAAGCACCTTGACCGACGAAGGATATGTGGTATATACGCACGCCTTAGCCGGTAAAAAGGAGTTTTTACTGCCTAACCAAGCCATACCGCCTACCCCGGCGCAAGTGCAAAAAGCTAATCAACGCGCTAGAAATTTGTTGAGCAAAGGTTATGCCGAAATCACACGCTCGGAACTAAAAATGGTAGAGACGCAGACGTTGTGCTCCGAAGACACCCTCAAAGATAAACTGGGCGTTGTGTATTTGCCGGTAACCAAAGAACGCCACCGCTATTTTGTACCCATCAAAGACGCCAGCGAACTCAAAAACGTACCGTATTTTTATGTAATGCAAGCACGTCATAAACGTAACCCCAAAGTGGAAGTCCCCAAAAACGAATTGGTGGAATATTACAAATTTTACGGCTATACCGTTTGTTTGAGCGACGGGAATTTAACGTTGGAAGAAACCGGCGGAAAATAAAATTTTCAGTTAATACGCCCCGGGCTTTTGCTCGGGGTTTTTTAGGCAAAAAAAGAGCCCCTGTGCGGGGCTCTTGTGCAAACAAGTTTCGCTTAAAAACGGAACCCGAATTTGAGCATCACTTCCGTGTAGTGGATGTGTCCTTTTCCAAATTGGGATTTGAAATCATCCCGGGTGCGCATCAAATAATAGCGGCCTTCCAACCCAAAGATGATGTCATCCACATCAAATTCCAACCCCACACCGGCCATACCGGCTAAGTCTGTGCTGTTATAAGTTTTGTGGGAATCATCTTCAAATTTTTTGCGGCTAAATACGTGCCCCACCCCTACCCCAAACGGGATATAGATGCGCGTAGCATGGCGCGGGAACAAGTTGACACGCCCGGCTACTAACCCGGTAGCGGCCCCGGTACGTAGGAAGGACCCGTCGGAGGCTTTGTCGCCATCACCAAATTGGGCATAGTTTCCGTCTAAACCTAGGGCAAATACGCGGGTTAAATTGCGGTAAAAACCTAAACCGGCCGTCCAACCCGTAGTACCTAAATCTACTTTTTGGCCGTTGTGGTCCCAGTCGCTTTGCGGCAGTACCATACCGCCGTACAGTTCTACGCGGGTGGTGCCGGCTCTCAAACCATATTCTTCAACCGGATAATAATTTTGTGCAGAAGCGGCAGAAAAGCTCATCAGTAACGCCGCGAGTAAAAGCAGTTTTTTCATAATTCTCCTTAATGTGTGTAAGATATCTATATTGTAAATTTTTTCTTACGTTTTGACAATAGCAAAACCCATTTTGCTCCAGGGGGAAAAATAACCCTTTACAACCGGCCATATTTGTTATAATATATGCATACTTATCTTACACCTTAAGGAGTGTGCAATGTACGAAGCGTTTGTACCCAAAGAGATCTTTTTAACCAAAGGGATCGGCCGTCATAAAGAAAAACTAGCTAGCTTTGAAGAAGCGTTGCGTGATGCTAAAATTGCTAGCTTTAACTTGGTTCCGGTTTCCAGCATTTTCCCGCCTGGTTGCAAAACCGTGCCCGTGGAAAAAGGACTTAAAAAATTACGGCCCGGCCAGATTTTGCATTGTGTCATCAGCCGTAATACAAGCAACGAGTACCGCCGTATGATTGCGGCTTCGGTAGGGGTGGCTATTCCAAAAGACCGCACGCACCATGGGTATTTGTCCGAGCACCATTCCTTTGGTGAAACCGACAAACAAGCCGGCGACTATGCCGAAGATTTGGCGGCCCTCATGCTTTCTACCACCTTGGGTGTGGACTTTGATAACGACACCACCTGGGACCAAAAAGAAGAAATTTGGAAGATGAGCGGCAAAATTGTGCGCACTTCTAACATTACGCAATCTGCCGTGTGTGCTAACGGCGTATGGACCACGGTAATTGCCGCCGCGGTGTTTGTAAGCTAATCAAACGGGATTGTTGTGAGCGATAACGTACAAACCGATAAGTTTATGGGGCTAGAGAGCGAAAAAAGCTCTCTGCCCCTTTGTAAATTCGTAGTAGTGCCTGTGCCGTTTGAAAAAACGGTCTGCTACGGGCACGGTACTGCCAAAGGGCCGGCCGCCGTGATAGAGGCCTCCACCCAAATTGAACTGTGGGACGAAGAAACCAAAACCGAAACGTGGGAACTTGGCATCAACACCCAACCCGCGGTCAATTGCAAAGGGTCCACCAACACCGTGTTTAAAAACATTGATAAAACGGTGCGCAACCTCATGCAATACAAGGCCATCCCCTTTTATATCGGCGGCGAACATACCGTTACGCAAGCCTTGGCGCAACCCTACATTGATAAATACAAAAATTTGAGTATTTTGCACTTTGACGCCCATGCCGATTTGCGCGAAACCTTTGAAGGGACGCCCAAATCACACGCGTGCGCCCTTTACCCGGCTAGCCGGCAAGTGCCCGTGGTGCAAGTGGGGATCCGCAGTGTAGCCAGCGAAGAAAAACAGTACTGTAACGCCGGCAAAGTAACCACCTACTTAATGCACGAACACCGCGACGTCAAAAAACTCATCCCGCAAGTGCTTAAAAAACTAACCGACACCGTGTATATTACCATTGATGTGGACGGGTTTGACCCTTCCGTCATCCCGGCTACGGGCACACCGCAACCCGGCGGTTTTATGTGGTATGAAGCGTTGGATCTATTCCGCGAGGTCATTAAGCACAAAAAAATTGTAGCTATTGACGTAGTGGAAGCGTGTGCGCGCAAGGCGGACACGATTACGGAGTTCAATGTATCCAAACTCATTTACCGCTTAATGGGTTACTTGGCTGTAAAAAAGAAATAAAGCTATAAATTAGTACATAATAACCAGGCACAAGCAAAAAGTTTGTGCCTGGTTTTTGTTTAAAGCGTATTTTAAAATAGACTAGTTTTTTGAGGAGTGTGGCCAATCAATTTTAAAAACTCGTCCTCGCTCATTACGGGGATATTAAGCGCGCGCGCTTTTTGCAGTTTGGTGCCGGCGTTTTCGCCCGCTACCACAAACGAGGTTTTTTTGGATACGCTTCCGCTGGCGTAGCCGCCGTATTGTTTGGCCAGTTGTTCGGCCTGCGTACGTGTTAAGGTTTGCAGTTCTCCGGTGAACACAATGGTTTTGCCTTCCAAAATGTGGCCGGAGAGTCCTTTTTTGGGTTGCGTAAAATTAAGGCCCGCTTGACGTAACAGTTCCAGTTGTTCGCATACTTTGGGGTCGCGGAAGAAATCATACACGCTTTGCGAAACAATTTTCCCAATTTCGCGGATAGATTGCAGTTCCTCTAAACTGGCCGCTTTGAGGGCGTCTAAGGTGCGGAATTTATCGGCCAAAATTTCGGCCGTTTTTGCGCCTACAAAACCAATGCCCAACGCAAAAAGGAGTTTAGAGAGCGGCTTATGTTTGCTCTCTTCAATAGCGTCTAACAGGTTTTGTGCTTTTTTGTCTTTGAAATTTTCCAAATTTAAGACGTGAAAAAAGGTTAGGTGGTAAATATCGGCAAAGTCCGTTAAAAAGTGGCGTTCCAACAACTGGTCCATCACCACGTCACCCAGGCCGTCAATGTCCATAGCGTCGCGCGAGGCAAAGTGTAACAAGCGCGCACGCAGTTGCGCCGGGCACGACGGATTTACACAATAATAGCCCACTTGGTCGGCCTCTTTATACACCTTACCGCCGCAAATAGGGCACACAGCGGGCGGCACAATATCCGTCGTTCCTTTTTGCTCCACTACTTTCACAATTTTGGGGATTACCTCGCCGGCGCGCTCCACAATTACCGTGTCGCCCACGCGCACGTTTAAGCGTTTGATTTCGTCAAAATTGTGTAGAGTGGCGTTGGAAACCGTTACCCCGCCAATACCTACGGGCTCTAACTGCGCTACCGGCGTAATAATGCCCGAACGCCCCACGGAAAACGTTACGTTTTTAAGCGTGGTAGTGGCTTGCGGCGCGGGATATTTAAACGCAATGGCCCAACGCGGGCTTTTGGCGGTGGCACCTAAAATTTGTTGCTCCCGGAACGAATTTACTTTCACCACTAGTCCGTCCACATCAAAGGGAAGTTGGTGTCGTTCCTCGTTAAATTGGTTATAAAACGTGATGATATCTTCTATATTGGTAGTTTGGGTGCGCACCGGGCCCACCGTAAAACCCCAACTTTTGCACAGCTCTATAAACGCACTAAAACTATCTGCGGGGACGTCCCCCGTGCCAAAGGAGTGCGCAAAAAACTGGAGCGGGCGTTGGGCCACTACTTCCGCGTTTTTATGACGTAAAAACCCGGCCGCCGCGTTGCGGGTATTGGCAAAGGTGTTTTCGTTTTTTTGCGTTTGAATAGCGTTGAGTGCATCCAAATCTTTTTTGTCTAAATATACTTCGCCGCGGATTTCCAAGCGGCCTTGCGGCGCGTGGCCGGCCAGTTGATGAGGGATGCTTTTAATCGTACGCACATTGGCGGTGATGTCCTCACCAATTTTGCCGTCCCCGCGGCTAGCGGCCTGAATTAAATGCCCGTTTTCATACGTCAGGGAACAAGAAACGCCGTCTATTTTGGCTTCTAGCACCATGTCAAACGAGTGGGTTTGCAAAATTTTGGCGGTGCGTTCGTGCCAGGCGCGGATGTCGTCTGCGTTATACGAGTTATCTAGCGACATCATAGGCACCGCGTGCGTAATTTGCGCAAACGTTTTACTGGCTTTGCCCCCAACACGTTGGGTGGGAGAATTTTTAGTGCGGAACTGCGGGTAGGCGTCTTCCAGGTCTTTTAAGCGGCGGTAAAGCTCGTCGTACTGCGTGTCGGAAAGGATCGGAGCATCCAAGTTGTAATACAAATTATTGTGGTAATTGATTTGCTTTTTGAGCTCTTCAATCTCTTGCTTGGGATGCATAAAAACCCCTATTTTTTGCGTTCTTTTTTCAGTTGGTCCAACAACCCGTTAATAAATTTGCTGGAATTTTCGGTAGAGAATTTTTTAGCTAGCTCTATAGCTTCGTCAATAATGGCGGGCACGGGCGTTTTTTGCGGGCTAAATAGCATTTCGTAGGCGGCCATGCGCAAAATGGAGCGGTCCACCGCCGACATACGCGCAATGGTCCAGTTTTTGGCATAGGCGCAAATCAATTCGTCTATTTTAGGTAAATTAGACGTGGTACCGTGCACCAGTTCTTCACAAAACGGGAAACATTCGGCCAGCTCGCCTTTAAATTGCAACAGATAGGCGGCAGTGGATTCGGGCGCCAGGGAGGCGCTGTCGGCGTAATAAAGTGATTGGAGTGCGCATTCGCGTGCTTGTCTGCGGTTGCTCATAAGCCCCCTTAAAAATTGAAAAAGAAGTTACTTCCATTTTACCAAATTTTGGCGCAAGCTGCGCCCCCCAATGTCCGCGCCTTACGTTCAACGAAACAGCAAACCTAATCCCCCGCGAGAGGTTGCGTAAGCGCACTCCCTTTTTCCGCGCCTTGCGTAGGCAATAGAAACTAACACAACGGACCGCGAGAGGTTGCGAGCCGCACGCGCAATGCCCGCGCGTTTCGTTCGCCCTAAAAGCACCGCACACACCCGCGCGGGGTACCTTTGCGCCCTTTCTAATCAATTTTTGCGCTTTGAAAATGAAACACCCTGTGCTATGATATCCTCACATAAGGAGGAAAGTATGATGAAAAAACTAGCAGTATTTTTAACCTTTGTTGCCCTGGGCATGGTGCTTGCCAACGTCGCCCAGGCCGAAACGATCCGCGGCGAAGGCCGCTACGTGGAGCAAACCCTCCCGGCTATGGATACGTTCCACAAAATTGAAGTACGCGGCGACGTAAATGTGGACGTATGGCAAAAGGCCGAGCAAGGCGTTATGCTAAACGGCAAAAGCAATTTAGTCATGCTGGCCGACGTACGGGTGGAAAAAGAAACCTTGATTATTGACTTTAAACGCCCGGTACACGTAAAAGGCAGTCATGCCTTGCACGTAACAGTCATGGTACCGCATTTGCAAGCCGTAACCGTCCACAACAATGCCAACGTGCGTGTACGCGGCGGGTTGGAAACGGAACAACTTTCCATTATGGCCGCCGATAAAGCGGACGTGAACGGGGATTCCCTCAAAGCCAAGGTACTGCGCGTGCAAGCTATGAATCAGGCCGAAGTGGACTTAGAAAGAATTGAGGCGCAAGATTTAGAAGTGGCCGCGTTTGACAAAGCAGAGGTAGACCTTTCCGGCCATGCCGAAATGGGCCGCTTAACCAACAACGGGCATAGCGATATTGACGCGAGTGATTTGCGCATCAACCACGCGCAAGCTGCCGTAAATGCAAAGGGCGACGTAGAAGTGTTTGCCATGCACTCCTTAAAAGCGCATGCCAACGGAAGCGGTAAAATTCAGTATCACGGACAGCCAACCTTAACCCGCGCCGGAAACATGAAAAAAATTCAACCCGCGTTTGATGATTAAGTCCTAAACAACCCACAGCCCCCATTGCGGGGCTGTTTTGTTTTATAATATAATAGGATTATGAAGAAACTTATTTTGTCTGTAATAGCACTTATTTTGCTAGGCGTGTTGGTGGTGGTGTATTTGCCCATTACGCCTAATGAGCCCGCCCCCAAAGTAGGGGCCGATAGAGACGCACATGGGTGTATTGCCTCGGCCGGGTACACATATAGCGTGGTACGCGGCGGATGTATCCGTGTGTGGGAAGCCGGAACGGCGTTAATTCCGGTTGTGCCCATGGGGGACCCCGTGCTTAACGCGTATGCCGTACAAAGCGAAAACGGCACGCAAGTAGAAGTTTTCCTGCCCGGGGTAGAGCAAGGCGTGCTGTTAAGCCGCGACGAAAATGTGGATCTGCCCATGTGGCAAGGCCAAGGGTGGACGCTAACCTACGACCCAGACCAAGGGTGGAAGTTATCCCAGTACGGTCAGTTAGTCTACGCCAGCAAGGCCCAGTAATTGACACTTGTATTGGTAAATTGTTATAATAAAATTGTCCCACAAATGGGGCAATTTTTTTCAAAGAAAAAATAAATGGCAAGATTCGATAACAGAAGAGAACATAAAAAAGATCTCTACCGCAGAAACCATAACATCCGCGTGCCTGAAGTGCGCGTGATTGATACCGACGGAACTATGCTGGGCGTAATGCCGGTTATGCAAGCCGTCAATTTGGCCAAAGAACGCGAGCTGGACTTGGTGGAAATTTCCCCCAACGCTAACCCGCCGGTGTGCAAAATTTTAGACTACAATAAGTACGTCTATGAGCAAGGCAAAAAAGCCAGCGAGGCCAAAAAGAAACAAGCCAAAGTAACGTTAAAAGAGCTGCGGATTAAATCGCACATTGCCGAGCACGACCTGGAAGTGCGCATGCGCCAAATTGAAGAATTTTTGCGCAAAAAAAACCAGGTACGCTTTGTGGTGGTATTCCACGGACGGGAAAACCAACACAAAGACATTGGGATTGATATTTTAAATAACACCGCCAAACGCATGGCCGAAATTGCCACCGTGGACGGAAATATGCAATCCATGGGCAACAGGATGTTTATTACCCTGATCCCAAAACCCTAGATTTTTTGGCTCTTTTTGCAGTGACTGCGTTCGGGGCGGACCGGCTCCTGCCGCAGGTAGGATAAATAAGAGCACATTAACAAAGAGGTATATATAAAATGCCAAAATTAAAAAACCACAGTGGCGGCAAAAAGCGTTTCCGCAAAACCGCTACGGGTAAATTCACCCACAGAAAAGCCGGCAGAAAACACTTGCTAACGCCTGTTTCTGCCTCCCGCAAGCATGATATGCGCCAAACCGGTGTAATCACGCCTGAATCTAACAAAGGCAAAATCTTAGCTAAGTATTTGCCTATGGCGAAATAAGAGGTTGAAACATGAGAATTAAATTCAGCGTTGCCAGACACGCAAGAAAGAAAAAAGTATTAAAAGCCGCCAGCGGCTATTACGGAGATAAATCCCGCCGTCTACGCATGGCTACCCAACAATTGGGTAAATCCGGCGTACACGCGTATGTGGACCGCAAAGACAAAAAAACCACCTACCGCCAAATGTGGATCACCCGCATTAACGCCGCGGTACGTGAGGAAGGTTTGTCTTACTCTAAGTTTATTAACGGCTTAACCAAAGCGAACATCACGCTTAACCGCAAGATGCTTAGCGAAATGGCAATTAAAGACCCGGCTTCTTTTAAAGCCTTGGTAGAAACTGCCAAAAAAGCCGCCTAAGCGTGTTTTAAAGTAAGTGCCCCCCTGTACAAACAGGGGGGTTTTTTGTTATAGTAAGGGTACAATTTTTTATCTGTTTTTGGAAGCGTATTGCAAGAATACGCTGAGCTTTGAAAAAGGCACAAAGGAAGTCCAAAGACAGCCGATAATAGGTACTAAACAAGAGGAAGTCATGAGCCAATTGTTTAGTACCAAATGTTTGCCACCTTGCGGTGGCAAACTGCGGCTGTTATTTTCTGGGTTACTTCCTTTGGCTCAGGGCATATCAGCCGTCATTTATGCTACGCTCCTAAACAGAAAAATTGAAATTACTTATAAGGAGAGCGTAGTATGAGAAACAAAAAAAAGGGATTTACCCTCTTGGAAGTATTAGTAGTAGTAATTATTATAGCGGTAATAGCGGTAGTAGCATTACCTATGTATAAGCACGCGATACTTAAAAGCCGTTTTAGTACGGTCATGCCGATGGCTAAAGCGGTAGCAGATGCCCAGGAAATCTATTACTTAGGCAATAACCAGTATGCCTTAGGCAAAGAAGACTTAGATATAGCGCCTGTAGAGGCA